>NZ_JBNDHS010000102.1:0-19295 GCF_056755095.1 Rhizobium sp. SVR5-9E
CCCCCAGATGCAGCGTAGTCTCGTGGGCTCGGAGATGTGTATAAGAGACAGGTTAGGTAATTCCTATATTCAACATTAGTAAGTTTTGATAAATCTTTATTTGGATTACAGAAGTTTAATTTAAATTTCAGATTCGGTTCATCTTTCTGGAGGTAATTTCGGGGCGTGTTCAACACGAGGAAACCCCAGTGAAAAAGTTCTTCGCCGCTCTTCTCTCCGCCTCCTTCCTGCTGTCGCCGATCGTTGCTTCGGAAGCCAGCGCCAACGACAATCGCCGCCCTGTGATCGTCCATAAGGACGTTCATAAGGACGTCCACAAGACGGTCGTGGTCAAGAAGTACCGCTGGACGAAGGGGCACCGCATGACTGCCGCCGAACGCCGTCATATGGCCGAGGTCCGCGATTATCGCCGCTATCGCCTGTCGGCTCCGCCGCGCGGCTATCACTGGGTGAAGGCCGACAACGACTTCCTGCTCGTTGGCGTCGCCACCGGCATCATCACGAGCATCATCGCCGCCCAGTAAGGGTGCCAATACCGGCTGATCAGATAAGGGGCGGCATGATTGCCGCCCCTTTTTATTTCCGAACTAAAGTCGTGAGTGCCACTTACCGACAGAGGTGAGGATTGCGCGATGAGCCGCCCTCTCGCCTCTGTCGCGGGTCGAGCGGCACCGACAATGCCTCGCTAGCGCCGCTCTCGTTTAAAGGCGCTTTTCAAAGAACGTGTCCGGGTATGGGTCATCATTGAAGCGGTCGATTTCATTCCAGCCGGTTCCTCGATAAAGCTGCGTTGCCTCGGGCAGCGCACTATTCGTATCCAGCCGGAGAACCTTAACGGACAGCTCACGGGCGATGCTCTCGGCGGCCGTCATAAGACGTTTTGCGAGCCCAAGCCCACGCGCAGATGGAGCGACCCAGAGTCTTTTGATCTCCGCGACCTCGCCGCCACTGCCTTTCAACCCAAGACAGCCGATCGGCAGGCCATCTGACATTGCCACCAGGAACGCACCGCGCGGACTTATCATATCGTCGGCGTCGGGATCGCGAGAAAGCGATACATCGAACCCCTTCTCGAAGCGGCGTGCAAGTTCGGCGTAGTATTCGTTCAGGCAATACCTGGCGTCCTCGTGCCGAGGGTCCTTCACCTCAAGTGTGATTTGGTCACGTCTAAGCGAGGAAGCGACAATATCCATGGCGCGCAGCAGCTCTTCAGGGCGGCAATGGCGCGCCAGAAGCGCCTTCGCCTGCGCATTGGAAAGCGCTTCATAAGCCTGAAACTCGGAACGGCCGGCTTCGGTCAATCTGGCAACGCGGCGGCGGGCATCCTGAGGATTCGGTACCGTCTCGATGAGACCCTCCTCTTCCAGACTGCGCAGCAGACGACTCATCAAGCCCGAGTCGAGACCGAGATAGTCGCGGATCACCGCAACATCCGATTGCCCCTGGCCGATCGAATTGAGGACGCGAGCTGCGCCCAGCGGACGGCCGCGTCCGAGGAAGGACGTATCGAGAGCGCCGACTTCGGAGGTGACGGCACGGTTAAAGCGACGAACACGAGAGACAGGATCATAAGCCATATTATCTGACTTAGGTCAGATAATTGATCCTGTCAATCGAAGCGCGCGAAGAGCACGCGTTCCTTGCCGGTCAGAGGCTTTTGCCACGGCTCCTTCGGGCCGCAAGCTGCGCGAGGTGGGCATTGCCACCTTATGATGCTTCTCTCTGCTCAGGCTCGCTTTCGCAGTTCCGTTCGCCCGCGATGTAACGCCGCTCAGCTCGCGCGCGAGAGGCAATCCTTCATGCTGTTGGCAATGCCGCGCATCAGCGTGAAGTAAAGATCGGGACCGGCCTTTAGTGTTGCTGCTTCCGGATCGAGAACGCCGGGCTTCGCTTTCGTACCTTCGATGACGACATCGACGAGGCGCGGCTCGAATTGCGGTTCGGCGAAGACGCAGGTGGCGCCGAGGTCGGCAACCTTCTTGTGAATTTCCGACACGCGCTCGGCGCCGGGGATGGTCTCCGGGCTTACCGTGATGGAGCCGGCAACGCGGACCGCATAGCGGTGCTCGAAATACTGGTAGGCATCATGGAAGACGATGAAAGGCTTGTCCTTCACCGGCGCGACGATGCCGCTGATTTCCGCGTCCAGTGCGTCGAGCTTGTCGTCGAGTGCCTTAGCGTTGGCCTGGTAGGTGAGCGCGTTGGCGGGATCGGCGGCAACCAGTGTGGTGGTGATCTCTTCAGCCATCGCCTTGGCATTCATCGGGTCGAGCCACAGATGCGTGTCGAATTCGCCATGACCGTGATCGTGATCGCCATCCGCCTGCTCGTCATGATCATCGCCAGCGTCCGCTTCGTCGCCGTCATCGTGCGGTTCGAAGGCGCCGCCTTCGCGGAACTTCAGCTTCACGAGGCCCGGCGCATTCTCCAGTTCGGCAATGCTTGCATTGGCACCCAGCGATTCCAGCGGTTTTTCGAGAAATGCCTCGAGGCCCGGCCCCACCCAGAAGATCACCTTGGCATCCTGCAGAATGCGGGCGTTTGAGGGCTTTAGATTGTAGGTGTGCGGGGAGGCCGCGCCGTCGACGATCAGTTCCGGCGTGCCGACGCCCTCCATGATCGCTGAAACCAGCGAATGGATGGGTTTGACCGACGTCACGACAACCGGCGCATCGGCTGCCTGGGATGCCCGCGCGATCAGCAACGCGGGGATCGCGAGGAAAAGGCTCCTGGCCAATTTCATGTTCATGCTCCGGTTGAATTACTGCTGTAATGTTATTACATCAATTGCGTAATGCTATAACGTGTGCGATAGCAGGAAGCAACCACAGTCTCGGAAAATATGATGTTATTTCGCGCAACCTCTGCCTCGAAGCCGCTGGTTTCCCTCAGCAATGTCGGCGTCCGGCGCGGCGGTCGCTGGCTCGTTCGCGGCGTGGATTTCTCCGTCGCGCGCGGAGAGATCGTCACCCTGATCGGTCCGAACGGATCCGGAAAGTCGACCAGCGCCAAGGCCGCAATCGGCGTGTTGAAGCCCGACGAGGGCACGGTGGAACGGGCAAGCGGTCTGAGGGTCGGCTACGTGCCGCAGAAGCTCGCCATCGACTGGACGATGCCGCTCACCGTCCGCCGTCTCATGACGCTCACCGGTCCGCTGCCGGAGGGTGATATGATTGCCGCGCTCGAAGCGGCGGGCATCGCCCATATGCTGAATGCCGAGGTGCAGCACCTTTCCGGCGGTGAGTTCCAGCGGGCGCTGATGGCCCGCGCCATTGCCCGCAAGCCCGATCTGCTTGTGCTCGATGAGCCTGTTCAGGGCGTCGATTTCTCCGGCGAGATTGCGCTCTACGACCTCATCAAGCAGATCCGCAACTCCTCCGGCTGCGGCATCCTGTTGATCTCTCATGACCTTCACGTCGTCATGGCCGAGACGGACACTGTCATCTGCCTAAACGGCCATGTCTGCTGCCGCGGTACGCCCGAGGCGGTGAGCCAGAGCCCGGAATATGTCCGGCTCTTTGGCAGCCGCGCGGCAAAAACGCTTGCCGTCTACAGTCACCATCACGACCACACACACCTGCCGGGTGGCCGCGTCTTGCATTCGGATGGTTCGGTGACCGAACACTGCCATCCGGGTGACGGCCATCATCACGATCACGATCATTCCGGTCACGATCACGATGACCATGCGGGAGAGCGCCATGTTTGACGATTTCTTCGTCCGCGCCATCCTCGCCGGCGTCGGGCTGGCGCTCACCACCGGGCCGCTGGGCTGCTTCATCATCTGGCGGCGCATGGCCTATTTCGGCGATACGATCGCCCATTCGGCGCTACTCGGCGTCGCGCTGTCTCTGCTCTTTGAGTTCAACCTCACGCTCGCGGTCTTCAGTGTCGCGGCGACGGTCTCGATCCTGCTGCTCTTCCTGCAGAAGCGCCAGGCACTGTCCGCGGACGCGCTTCTCGGCATCCTGTCTCACGCGACGCTCGCGATCGGCCTCGTCATGGTCGCCTTCATGACCTGGGTGCGGATCGACCTCATCGCCTTCCTGTTCGGCGACATCCTTGCCGTCTCGAAGACCGATATCGCGCTGATCTGGGGCGGCGGGCTCGTCGTTGTCGCCGCCATCGCATGGCTTTGGCGGCCGCTGCTTGCCTCGACCGTCAATCCCGAACTCGCGGAGGCGGAAGGGCTGCAGCCGGAGCGGGCGCGGCTCTTCTTCATGCTGCTGATGGCCGTTGTCATCGCCATCGCCATGAAGATCGTCGGCATCATGCTGATCACGTCGCTGCTGATCATTCCGGCTGCTGCGGCTCGCCGGTTCTCTCCGACGCCGGAGGTCATGGCGGTTCTCGCGTCGCTGATCGGCGCGGTCGCGGTCGTCGGCGGCCTGTTCGGCTCGCTCACCTATGACACGCCGTCCGGTCCGTCGATCGTGGTCGCGGCACTCATATTGTTCATCCTCACCCTGCTGCCGCGGCTGGGGCGCAAGGAAGCGCAAGGACAGGGCTCATGAACGCACCGCAACTGACCAAGAACCAGGCGCTGGTCTTCGACGTGCTTGCAAAGGCCGACGGGCCGCTCAGCGCCTATACGATCCTCGACAAATTGCGCGACTACGGCTTTCGCGCGCCGTTGCAGGTCTATCGCGCGCTCGACAAGCTGCTCGAATACGGCGTCGTGCACCGGCTTGAGAGCATCAATTCCTTCGTCGCCTGCGCTCATCCCGACGAGAACTGCCACAGCCACGGCACCGTTGCCTTCGCGATCTGCGAAAGCTGCGGGCATGTCATCGAGTTCCACGACCACGAGGTCGATCACCGGCTGATGAACTGGACGCGCGGCAAGAAATTCAAGGCTGAGAAGACCACGATCGAGATCCGGGGTCTCTGCGAGACCTGCGCCGCCTAGCGCAATTCTTGAGAAGGCGGTTGCCGTCCGGAAACGCGAGGCTAGTCGATCCGCTTGAGGTCGCGGGCGAAGCGTTGCCAGTTGGCGACATATTTCTCCGCCGAGCGCCGCAACCCCTCGATCGCCTTTTCGTCGAGCGTCCGCAGCACGCGGGCGGGCGAGCCGACGATTAGCGAGCCATCCGGAAACTCCTTGCCTTCCGTCACCAGGGCGTTGGCGCCCACAAGGCAATTATTGCCGATCTTGGCACCGTTCAAAATCGTCGCCCCCATGCCGATCAGCGAGTTGTCGCCGATGGTGCAGCCGTGGATGATCGCGTGATGGCCGATGGTGCAGCCTTCGCCGATCGTCACCGGAAAGCCCGGATCGGTGTGCAGCATGGCGCCTTCCTGAATATTCGTATTCCTGCCGACGCTCACCGGTTCGTTATCGCCGCGAAGTACGGCGCCGAACCAGATGCCGACGCCCTCGCCAAGCTCCGTTTTGCCGATCACATGCGCATCCGGCGCGATCCAGTAGAGCCCGCGCGCTGGCAGTTTCGGCGACCATCCTCCAAGCGCGTAGAGGGGCATGGCAACCTCCTCAGGCGACCGACACGGACAGCGTCGCGATTCCGTCGATGCCGCATTCGACGCGATCGCCCTTCTTGACGGCGCCCACACCTGCCGGCGTACCGGTCATGATGACATCGCCCGGCGCCAGGATGAAGAGCTTGGAAAGCTCGGCTATGATTTCCGGCACCTTCCAGATCATCTGATTGAGATTGCCGTCCTGGACGCGTTGGCCGTTGTGGTCGAGCCAGATGCGGCCTGCATCCGGATGGCCGAGGCCGCTTGCGGGCACGATGGCCGAAACTGGCGCCGAAAATTCGAAGGCCTTGCCGACTTCCCACGGGCGGCCGAGCTTCTTTGCCTCTGCCTGCAGGTCGCGGCGGGTAAAATCGATGCCGACGGCATAGCCATAGATGCAGTCGCGCGCCTTATCGACAGGAATGTCCTGGCCGCCGGACTTCAGTGCCAGCACGCATTCAGCCTCGTAATGCACGTCGTTCGAAAGCGGCGGATAAGGAAAGGGCTTGCCGGGCGGGAGAAGGTTGTCGGCGTTCTTCTGGAAGAAGAAAGGCGGCTCGCGGCTCGGATCATGGCCCATCTCGATGGCGTGATCGGCATAATTGCGTCCGACGCAATAGACCCTGCGCACCGGGAAGAGGTCGCTGCTGCCTTCGATCGGAAGCAGGACGGGCTGAGGAAGAGGGATGACGGTGGCGGGGCTTACAGACATCGGACGGCTCTTGCTGTTATTTGAGTCCCGCGATCTTAAACGGAAAATCGCAAGCGGGGGAAGCGCTCCCGGCGATTATCCCTCATAACCCGAAATCTCTGCCTGAACGATCATGTAATAGGCCGCAAGTTCGGGGATCATCTTCGGCAGTGCGTCGAAGGCGGGATCGTCCGGAGCAAGTTTCCCGGCATATTTCGCCTCGACGAAAGCCTGATGCGCGGCAAGGGCGGCAGCATCGGCATGGTGCAAGACCGTGAAGATCGGCGCGGGCACGGTCTTGCCCTTGACGACCACGCGGTCAAGCTCGGCGATCATGTATCTGTCGGCCACGTCTTTTGCGGTCTGCTCGCCGAGAAGCAAGGCAACCCCGTAGTTCTTCGAGGCACCTTCCAGCCGCGAGGCCAGATTGACCGAATCCCCGAGGCAGGAATAGTCGAACCGCCTGTTCGAGCCCATGTTGCCGACGACGCATTCGCCGGTGTTGATGCCGACGCCCATCTTCAGCATATGCGCCGTCCCGCCGCTTGCCGCCGCCTCCGCCTCGAGCTGCCTGTTGAGGGCCGCGATCGCCTCCTGCATCGCAAGCGCGGCCGCCACGGCATGCAGCGCATGGTCCGGGTCGTCGAGCGGCGCATTCCAGAAGGCCATGATGCAGTCGCCCATATATTTGTCGATCGTCCCGCCGTGGTCCATCACGACGTCGGAGAGCGGCGTCAGCAGGCGGTTGATCAGGCCGGTCAATTGCTCCGGATCGTCCTTCAGCGTCTCGGCGATGGTCGTGAAGCCGCGGACGTCGGAAAACAGGACCGAAAGCGTGCGCCGCTCGCCGCCGAGCTTCAGTTGTGACGGATCCTCGGAAAGCCGCTTGACGAGATCAGGGGAGATATACTGCGAGAAGGCGCGGGTGATCTGCCTTTTGGTGCGACGCTCTTCGGCAAAGTCGAAAGCGGCCTGCCCGAACGCGACGGAGAGATAGGCAACGCTCGGTCCGAGCGGCGATACGAAGATGTGACCGAAGCGGATACCGACATAGCTCAGCGCCGCAAAGACGCCGATGGCGACCGCTGCCGCGGCCAGGGTCCGCCATCCTGTCGAGCGCCAGACCGTCAATGCCGCAAGCACGGCGGCAACGAGGATAGCAGACGCGACGAGAGGCAGCCCAGCCTCGTCGATTGAAAGGCCTTGTACGATGTTGTCGTAGATCGTCGCCTGGATCTCGACGCCGGCGACCAGCTTGCCGGTATGCACTGTATAGGGCGTCGCAAAGGCATCGGCGCCGCCCTTGTCGATTTCCGGCGCGTTCTGAAGGCTTAGCCCCACCAGCACGACACGGTCCCTGAAGTAATTCTCCGGCAGGAAATTCTCAGGATCGAGCGCCTGATAATAGGACACCGTCGGGTAGCTCCGCGCCGGTCCGAAGGACTGTATGAGAGCATCGGCAGGCAGGTCGCCGGTGGCTTTGCCGGCTGCCTGCGCCAGGGTAATGGCAAAGCCATCGGGATAAGGCGGGATATTGCGGAATACTCCGTCGCCGCCGAGGGTGATCGAGGCGATGCCTGTTCTCGCCCCCGCTTCGGTCAGTTGCGGCAATGGCGTGGCGCGAACCAGCTGGTCGGCCTGCGGTGTCTGGATCAGCGTCTCGTCGCCGGCAAGCACGACATCCGGCCCGACGGCCGCGGTAATCGCCGCATCGTTTTCCGGCGAAGACGGCTCGGCCATGATGATGTCGAGCCCGATCGCCTTGGCGCCGGCGGCGCGCAACTGCTTGACCAACCGGGCATGCAGGCTGCGCGGCCAGGGCCACTGCGCATTGATCTCCGCAAGCGACGGCTCGTCGATCGCCACGATCACCGGTGCGTCCGCAGGCGGCAACGGATCATCGGCCGTCGAAAGATAGTCGAACGTTCGCAGTTCCAGCAGCGTCCAGGCTGGCAAACGCGAAAGCAGCGAGATCGTGATGAGCGTTACAAGCACCAGCACCGCCAGCCGCACCGGCCGGCTGCTGAACGGCCAGCCGGGTTGGCGTAACCGACGCCCGGGTTCCGCCGGCGCAATCATCAGAAGCGGACTTTGAGGCTGGCTTTGACCGCGCGGCCCCAGCCTGGGACACCCGGCGCCACCTCGAAATCGTCGTCGAGAAGGTTGAAAGCGGCGGCCTCCAGGGCAAAGCGCTTGTCGAGCGGTTCCCAGATGAGATTGGCGTCGAGCGTCCAGTAGTCGTCGAGATGGACTTCGCCCAAAAACGCGTCAATGCCCTCACGCTCGCCGACATAGTTTGCCGCCACGGTGGCCTTGACATTGACTTCGTTGACCCAGGTGAGAGCCAACTGCCCGGATTTCTCCGGCACGTAAGGGAGTGATCCTCCGAATGTCGGGCTCGTGGGATCGTTGTCCTTCGAATCCGCATAGGCGACGGTTGCCGACACTCCGAATCCATACCCTAAGGCAATGTTGGTGGTGGCACTCACGCGATCGATGCGGCCATCATCAATCGCGGTGCCGGTAGTGAAGACGAGCGGAGGTAGAAAAATGAAGGGCGCGCCTGTCGGATAGGCCAGGTTGAGGTCGCGAATTTCCTGATGCTGGTAGTCGACGGTCGTAAACAGGTAGTCTGTCCATTGCGCATCCCATTGCAGGGCGATCGTGTCCGTGTAGCCGTCGATACCGATAAACGGCACGTTGGATTGCAGGCCGAGGACTCCGATAGGCGAAAGCGTGGGCGAGCCGAAGTCGAAGCTCTGGCGCATGAATGCGGCGCGCAACCATTGGCCATCGGCGGGCGCCCAGGCCACGCCGATGCGCGGCTCTAGCCGGCTGGAGTCAACCGTCTCTCCATCCATGAGAGTGCCAAAAAGGGCATATTCCGCCTTAAGATCGGGTGTTATCTCGTGAAGTAGGTCGACGTAAGCCCTTCCGATGCCGATTTTTTCATCGACGGCGTTTGTGAGCGGAATGCCAGCGAACTCGTCTGTTGCCTTCACATCGACAAAACCGCCTTCAATGCCATATCGCCAAGTGAGTTCGTCATCGCCGTATAGGTGATTGATGGCAGCGATGTAGCTTTTTTGCGAAGCGCTAGCGATTCTCTCTGCTACCAGTGGAAAAGTAACCACCTGCCTAAGATCTTGGTCTGCGTCTGTATAGAAGGCGGCAGCATTCAAGACATTGCGGTAGCCAAAGGTATGGCTCCAGCCAAGGCCAGCCGCCGTCGCCTTCGTATCGCTGTCGCCGTTCTGCTCAAAGGGTGCCAATGGGATCGCCAGGTCTTGATCTATTTTGCCATCGGCGTGGTTTGCATAGAGCACGAAACGATCATCGGGATTTGGCGTGGCGGTCAGATAGGCGTTGCCCGACAGGGTGCGAATGTCACCACTGGAGTTGACCGGCCCGAGGCCGCCGCCGGCAAAGGAGCGGTCTTGGCCTTCCGTCGGAATCTCATCCCACGTAACATTCGCAAAGCCGCTGACTGGGAAGGGCTCATTGGCAAAGCCTTGAATTTCAGCCTCTCCGATCGGCTTGGTTTCCCCGGCGGAATTGATGACGCCCGCGCCGAGCGAGCCTTCCAGGAATGGCCGTCTCAGAAGATTGGCCGAACGGGATCGTCCCGACAGCATATGCGGATCCAGCAGCAGCCCTTGCAGCAGCGAGGAGAAGCTGTTCGACGTGAGCTTGTAGAGATCAATCTCGTCGTCGAAGATCTCGGTATTGGCGAACGGCCTGATATTGCCGCGGATCGATTGGTCGACATATCCGCTGCCGGCGAAGGGATCGAACACCGCATCGCCATAGTAGCGGCCCCACGCGTTCAGCCCCTGCAGACGGAAGGCGTTGTTCAGCGTCGATCCGGCGTCCTGGTTGGCGCCCAGCGAGCCGTAATGGCCTCCGCGAGCCTTGGACCGGCGCAGGAACTCCTGAGCATATCGGATGGCGCCGTCCGCGTCGTAATCGTCGATGGCGACGGCGGTGCGAAAGTTCGAAATCACCGGATCGTTCTTGTCGAGCCGATCGGCGTTGTCGAGCGCCTGGTTCGACGGGTCGCGATCGCCATTTTCGTAATGACCGGCAGCGAGCATCAGCTGGGCTTGCGAATAGGCGGGATTTGCGGTCGAGGCGGCCAGCAGGTCGTCGATCGCCTTGTCCATCTCGCCCGTCTGCAGGTAGTAGCGTCCGCGCGCCAGAAGCGCGATATCGAAGGCCGGGTCGGCGGCAAGAGCAAGGTCGATTTCGCGCTTTGCCTCCTTCATGCGAGACTGGTCGAGATAGAGGATCGCGAGGTTTGCGTGGCCGATCGGGTCGTCGGGATCGAGTTCGATGGACTTCTTGAGTGCGGCTTCAGCTTCGCGCGGCGCGCCGCGCGCATCCTGCAGCAAGCCAAGGTCGTTCCAGGCCATGGATGAGCCTGGCGCCACCTTGATCGCAGCGTTCAGGTCCTCGAGCGCGTCATCGAGATTGCCTTCAAAATCGGCGCGCATGCGGGCGCGGGCCTGGAGCGCAGTGGGATCGGTGGGATCAATCGACAGCGATCGATCGATCGCCTCCTTCATCTGAATGCGGTCGTTGATCAGCATCGCCAGCTGCGCCCGCAAGGCGGGTAAGGTCGAATCGTTCGGATACCGCGCTTCCGCCTGCTTCATCGTCTCGATCGCGGCAGGGATGTCCTCCAGGAAACCGGCGGTATAGGCCTTCATCACCGCGGCGTAGGGGCCGGTGACGTTCGCCGGCGGCTTTTCGGCATGATTCGGATCGCGTAGCGAACGCGAATAATAACCGCCATAGGCCGCGATGCTGCGGCGTTCCGGGTCGAGTGCCGGTTGGGCTCGCGAGAACAATCTGGCGGCCTCGTCGTAACGTTTTTCGGCGCCGGCGATCAGCGCTTCGATCAGGTCGGCGCGGGCGCGCTGGGCGGCAGAAAGTTTCTCGGCGCGGGCTTTCGCCAGCGATTCGAGCGCCTTCTGCCGGCCATCGAGGGAAAGCTGCACTTCGGCAAGCGTCAGCCATTCCTCGGCGCTTCTTGCCGCCGGAGCCTTCGCTTCGATGCGGCTGCGCTCACTGCGCATTTTCTGCACGGGAAAAGGCGAGGCGGGCATAAAGGTGAAGCCGCTGCGCAGCGTCAGGTAAAACAGCATTTGTTCGCGATCGTCGGGGGTGACGATGACGAGCTTGCGCGGCGCCTGTCCGATGGTGGCGACAGCCCCTTCGCCTTGCCCGACTTCGACGCTGCCGTGCTCGTTTTTCAGCTCGACGCGGCCTTCCAGCACGATGAGCGACGTCTGGTCGCCCTTCACCGTCAAGGTCCAGTCGGTGCCGCGGATAGCGGCGGCGGCTGCGGGAGTCTCGACCGTGAGGCCCTGCCCGCCGCGCTGGGCGCGGGCCCACATGGTGCCGGATTGGAGATTGAGGATCGTTTCGCCAGTCGGCGCCATCCTCTTGACCTGCAGCGAGGAGTTCCGGCCGAGGCGGACTTGCGTGCGATCGGCGAAAAGGATTGCAAGCTGGCCGGTGGCATTGGTGCGCAGCACGTCGCCGCCCAGGAGATCCTGGTGCAGATCGACGTTTTGCCAGTTCGACAGGTCGACGAATCGAACTTCCTCGCCGATCTTGCGGTCGATGACAGAGCCAGCTGCAGGCGCCGGGCGCCGCATGGGCTCCGGCACCGCCGGAGACGCAACAAAAAATGCCGCCAGACACAACGCCGTAGCGGCGACCGCCGAATTGATAGATTTTCCCCTCATGTATAAAGCGTTTGTCTCTCTGAAGTTGAAAAGTCAAGGAGCGTTGCACGCGTGCTATTGCTTTGCTTGTGAAGTGTAATATCAGGGAAACACTTTGTGGGGGAAAGAACGTGACGGATTTTGAAAGTGCGAGCGAGCTGATGAAGAGTCATGCCTCGACGGAGGACATCAGCGCCGAGTATTTCGATCACATCAAGAAGATCAACGATATCTTTTACGACCAGGTGAAGATATCCGACCAGAAAGCGGCCTATATCTTTACATTCATGCTCGCCTTTCTCGTGAGCTCCAGCGAGGTGCGGGGCGTTTTTGCATGGGACAGGTATCTGCATGGCACGCCACAAAGCATGCTTTTCTCCGGATTGCTTGCCGGTGCCTCGGTGTTTTCGATCATATCTGCCATCCTGGTGGTCCTGCCGCGCCACGTGAACACGTCGACCTCGCTTTTCTGGGGCGCGTGGAGCAAACACCGGCCCCGGTTGTGGGACGCGGCTCTGCGCCGGGACGAGCTTTACCTCTTCGACGAATATCTGAACAACGCCGACATCCTCTCCGCGATTGCGCGCAGTAAATACCGTTGCGTGACACTCGCCTTCCGCGGTTTGATGGTGACGGTCATTGCCTACGTGCTGCTGCTTCTGGCAGTCTAAGGACGGTAGCTGCCAGCCGCTTCTTCAGGTTGCCGAGGTGAAGTCATGAAAGCCGTTGTCATTCACGCAGCCAAGGATCTCAGGCTCGAAGAGCGAGAAGAAGAAGCGCTTGCGTCTGGTCAGGTTGCGATCGCCATCGAAGCTGGCGGGATCTGCGGCTCCGACCTGCACTACTATAATCATGGCGGGTTTGGCGCTATCCGTATCCGCGAACCGATGATCCTCGGCCATGAGGTCGCCGGTACGATCAAAGCGGTCGGCGAAGGTGTATCCCGCCTCGCAGCCGGTGACCGGGTCGCCATCTCGCCGAGCAGGCCGTGCGGCAGCTGCGAATACTGCCTCAAGGGACACCAGAATCACTGCCTGAACATGCGTTTCTACGGCAGCGCCATGCCGATGCCGCACATTCAGGGGGCCTTCCGTCAGCGCCTCGTTGCCGAGGAATGGCAATGCCATAAGGTTGCCGAGGGCATATCCATAAACGAGGCCGCGTTGGCCGAACCCTTCGCCGTGACGCTCCACGCCGTCGCCCGTGCCGGGTCGCTTCTTGGCAAGCGTGTTCTGGTCAGCGGCTGCGGACCGATCGGCGCGCTTGCGATCATAGCGGCAAGGGCCCACGGCGCCCGCGAAATCATTGCCACCGACGTGATGGACGCCGTGCTCAAGAAGGCATTGTCGATCGGCGCCGACCGCGCGATCAATGTCGCCGATGATCCGCAGACGCTCGACGCCTATTCGACAAACAAGGGCTATTTCGACGTGCAGTTCGAGGCATCCGGCAACGAAAGGGCTGTCCGGTCGGGACTGGAAGTCCTGAAGCCGCGTTCGACCCTCGTCCAGCTCGGCCTGGGAGGGGATATCGCGATACCGCAGAATATAGTGGTGGCGAAGGAGATCGAAATGAAAGGCACCTTCCGCTTCCATGAGGAATTCGCCTTGTCTGTCGATCTCATCAATGCGCGACGGGTTGATCTGAAGCCTCTGTTGACGGGCTTGTTTCCCTTGGACGACGCGGTCGCGGCTTTCGA
Source organism: Rhizobium sp. SVR5-9E (assembly GCF_056755095.1). NCBI lineage: Bacteria > Pseudomonadati > Pseudomonadota > Alphaproteobacteria > Hyphomicrobiales > Rhizobiaceae > Rhizobium > Rhizobium sp. SVR5-9E. The sequence goes on from NZ_JBNDHS010000102.1 coordinate 13,601, forward strand.
AGCGGCTGGCGATCGAAGCCGCAACATGAAGGTTCAGCTGGCTTTCTAGGGAATGGGCAATTCGCTTGGGATCGTCCAAGCGCTTGGGGTCCAGCATTTTACAGCTTGTGATCCAGAAGATCTTCGCCATATAGGCGGTTGAGTTATTGGTACTCACGCCAAGTGGCGAAGGCTTTGGAAGCAGGGAAGATAGAAATCGATGATTTACAAGCGCCCTGTTTTTGCCGTGGCACCGATGATCGACTGGACCGACCGCCACTGCCGGTATTTCCACCGGCAGATCAGCCGGAACGCGCTGCTCTATACCGAAATGGTGGTGGCGGATGCGATCATTCACGGGCCGCGGGAGCGGCTGCTGTCGTTTGATGCCGAGGAGCATCCGGTGGCCTTGCAGCTTGGCGGATCGGATCCGGCGAAGCTTGCCGAAGCGGTGCGGATCGCTGCGCCCTACGGCTACGACGAAATCAATCTCAATGTCGGTTGCCCGTCCGACCGGGTGCAATCCGGGACCTTTGGCGCCTGCCTGATGCTGACGCCGGAAGTGGTGGCGGAGTGCGTTGCGGCGATGAAGGCCGTCGCCACCGTGCCGGTGACGGTGAAGTGCCGGATCGGGGTGGACGAGCAGGAGCCGGAGGAGGCGCTGCCGGAACTCTTGACGCGGGTGCTCGACGCCGGAGCCGATGCGATCTGGATCCATGCCCGCAAGGCCTGGCTGAAGGGCCTGAGCCCGAAGGAGAACCGCGAGATCCCGCCGCTCGACTACGATATCGTCTACCGCATGAAGGCGCGCTGGCCGGAGGTCTTCATCGGCATCAACGGCGGCATCCAGACCCTCGACGAAGCTGCCGCCCATCTCGAGCATGTCGACGGGGTGATGCTGGGGCGGGCGGCCTATCAGAACGCCGGTATCCTTGCGGATGCCGATCACCGCTTCTTCGGCGCACCGGCGGCGGAGCCGGACTGGGAGGGGCTGCGCGACCGCATGATGGCCTATGCCGCGCGGCATATCGCAAGCGGCGGGCGGCTGCAGCACGTGGCGCGGCATATGGTGGGGCTATTTACCGGATTGCCGGGCTCGCGGCGCTACCGGCAGATCCTGTCGACCGATGCGGCGAAGGCAGGCGCTGGGCCGGAGGTGATTGCCGCGGCCTTCGCGGCGGTGGATCTTGCCGGCGCGAGGCGAGCAGAAGCCCTGAGCGCCTAGCATTCCGTCTCGGGTGCGGCTTTGCGAGCAGCTCCCAAGCAAAAACGGCGCCCCGAGAGGCGCCGTTCGTCAAGCCGATCAGTTGGCCTGGATGTTTACGGCCTTCGGGCCCTTGCCCATGCGGTCCGGCTCGGTGTCGAACGTGACCTGCTGGCCTTCGCGCAGCGACTGGATGCCGGAAGCCTGGAGAGCGGAGATGTGGACGAATACGTCCTTGGCGCCGCCGTCCGGAGTGATGAAACCAAAACCCTTGTCCTGGTTGAAGAATTTTACGACGCCTTTGGTGGCCATGTGGGATAGTCCTTTTCCCTTAGTCTGTTTTATTATCCACCCCCCCGAGAGGAAGCGGACGGCTTTCGCTTTCGTCCCGTCAGACCGGAACGAAGGGTCAGTCGGAGAAGTCACGTACGGGGAAAGAACGTCTACGCAGGCGGGGTTGATCCCGCGCCGCCTTCCGTCATGGAAGGCTTTACCACATCTGTCCAGTCACCGGCATGCTAATGCCCGAGTGCCGTAGTTGGTGACAGCATTTCGGTCAAAAAGCAAGCGGCAATATTGTGGCACGCCCGCATTCGAGCCAGGAAACGCCAAAGATTCAGTCACTTGACGAGTGGTTACTGGTGCCGGCCGAGGCTGCCCCATTTCCGGATTCCGTGCCGGAATGGCACTGCGCGGCCTGCGCCGCCCGCGCGCCGGCCTGCTTTCGAACCACCCGGTCCCGGAGGAAGGCACGGAACTCCGGCACGGCCGCATCGCTTTTCGGCAGCATCCTTGCGACGATCGCCACCGCCGCCCGGACGTTCTGCGGGTCCGCGCCAACCGCCAGCCGCTGCTCGAACCAGTCGCCGAGACCGCCGGGGACGACGTGCAGGCAGAGATGCTCGGCAAGCGCCAGCGCGGCATCGAAGGCGCGGCGCTCGTCCTCGTCGAGCAGGAGGACGCAGAGGAATTCTTCGGTGCGGGGATCGTCGATGGTGCAGCAGCGATAGCGGCGGCAGGCGCTCACCCGGCAGACGGTTTGCGGATGCCGCATCGCCTGCGCGGCAAACAGCGTCAGCGCCAGTCGCATGTCGGCGGTGATCTCTGGGAGGGGCAGGCGGCTTGTCCTGGGCCGGGTCCTGGGCATGGCTTCTCCTTCACGCGGCTCGTTCTCGCCCGTGGTGTGACCTGGAATTTCGCTCATGGCGCGCGGGCCACAAGCATCGGACGGGGCGCTCGAAAGAGCCTCATCTGTGTATGTTGTTCGTGGCACCATCGAGCGCCCCGTTCGGCGGTTTTTATCCGCAACTCCGGCCTCTCTGCTCGGATCCCGGCACCGCCGGTCCGTCTGTGTGCCCCACAGGCACGCCCGAAATCACCCGACCTAGCATTTGCGCCTGGCCGCCGTTTCGGAGGGAGACCATTTTCTGCGGACCCCGGCTGTAGGAGCTTACGTCGTTCTCCTGCAGCCGGCGCCGGTCCCGTCTCGCCGCGACGCCTCGCGGTGTATCCGTGACGGAACGGGGCGATGATGGCACAGGTTCGGTAGGCGCCGATGAAATGGGAGGGCGCCGATTGATTTTGCTCGGTTTTCGGCGTTTGTCGTGCACGGGGTTGCTCCCCCTCACCAACAAAATCTAAGCCTTGGCCGATGGCCAAGGGCAAGATTTTGTATCCTCTCCCCGAGGGGAGAGGAGGGGGCGGCGAGGGTGCCTTCTCCACCTCATCCCTGTGCTCGTCACAGGCATCCAGCCATGGCGCGTCGGCGCCGTGAATGACTCATTTGTCTCTTGTGAAGAGGTTCTTCGGCGCCCAAGGACTTGGGCGCACTGGACCCCGGATCAAGTCCGGGGTGACGGGAGAGTCGATGGCGGGGTGAAAGCGGTGGGGCATCCGCTTCGCCAATCCACAGGCCCTCCACAATTTTGTCCCGACCGGAGCCGAATATGGCGCGGCCGGGTGCTTCGGGCTTGATGCGCCCGGCGCGAGGCGGTAGGTCACGCGAGGGCGGGCAGGTGAAAGCAGAAGGACAGGTGAGCGGGTTGATCGATCCCTATGTGATGCTCGGAATTGACCGCGACGCAGGCGAGCAGGCGATCAAGAGCGCCTATCGCAAGGCCGCCAAGGGGGCGCATCCGGATTCCGGCGGCGACGTGGAGCATTTCGGCAAGCTGCAGACCGCCTACGAACTCTTGAAGGACCCGGTGCGCCGCCGCGTCTACGACGATACCGGCTACGACCCGGAGCTCGCCGACCCGAAGGACCTCGAAGGCGTGCTGATGCTGGAAAGGCTCGTCAACGACGTCATCCTCGACGAGCGCGAGCCCGGCAGCTTCGATCCGGTCGCCGCCATGCGCCGCAAGCTTTCCGACGACATCGTCAAGAACCGCTTCCACATCCTCGAACTGGAGCGCCACCGCAACCGCGTGCGCCAGCACATCGACCGCCTCGGCCGTCGTCCGGAAACCGACGTGCTCGGCTCCATGCTGCGGGCGCGGAGCCAGTCGATCACGGATGCAATCCGCAAGGCGGAAGGCCAGATCGAGGCGATCGAGCATGCGTATGAGATGCTGGAGGGGTACAGCTACGAGCTGGAGGCGCTGGTGATGGTGGAGCAGCGGGGGGAGGCTGCGGAGTAGGCAACGCTACCGTCTATAGGGTCCGTACCTTTTTTCCGGCAAGAAACATCGCCTGTGTGGACGGAATCCCAAACACCATCGTTCGAGTGCTTTGATCGCTTGCGGCAAGCATGCGGGTTACAGCTGCCTCATAATCTGAGATTTGTTTACTAATGAAATCATCAAGTTGTTTGAACGGCTGATCGTCTGTGCAGAAGGCAAATGCTTTTTGCCAGCCGTAGATTTTCTTCCCTATTGAATCCAATGTAGCAGTTCGAGAGAGCTTTGCATGGAGCAGTTTGCCGGTTCGAAGCGTTCCTTTGATTGCTGACTTCGAATCTGAGAGTGAATTCGTGACGGCCTCTTTGAGGCGTGTGATTGATGCCGTACTAGGAACACAACGTTTAGGCTGGATGGTGCACCCAAGAAAATTGATGGCTTTGCTGCACTCACCTCGAGCTGCCTTGTCGCTGCCTTTGCTCGGGGTGTAGAGCCCGAATCCAAAAGACGTTAACTTTGCTTCCGCATGATGGATTGCCGCATCTAAGATCTCTTTATCGCTCGCAACCATGAGAATGTCGTCAATATAGCGTACTGCTGTGACTCCCATCTTATTCAGTTCATGGTCCATCTCGTACAGTAATACGTTTCCAGCAAACGCGGAGAGAGAAGATCCCTGTGCAACCCCGATTCCGCCTTGAGGGAAGAGATTCGCATATCCCTGTAGCTCGTCCTCGTTTGCCAAATGAACCGCCAGTCCCTTCTCGAAGAGATCAGCTAGCGCGTCATCCTTGGTTTCTGCGCGCACGAAGTCCACAACCTTCGCGGTAGGTATTTTCGTGAAGAAAGCTTTGATATCAGACTGATAGTAGTACTTCGCACCTGAATCAATTGCTTCACGGACAAGCTTGATCGCTGGTGACACTCCTCCATATGGGTAGATCAGTCCTCCTACGCCAAACCGCGATCGATTGACGTCATTTATCCTCCCGAGACGCTCGTCACGTTGTATTTCATATCGGGTGTCTTGCTGTGTAAGGTCCATGGCCACACGAGGTTGTAGAACCTGTAAGATTGCCCGTTGGACCACTCGGTTCTTAAGCGTAGCAATTGCGATTGGACGCGGGTCTTTTCCCGCAGCAATTCGCTTCCGTGCGTCTTTCAGAACGCCTTTTACCGGATCAAATGTAAAGCGGCTCTCGCGAAGCTGAGAAATGATACGGCGCAGATGTCGTTGGTGAGCGTGCTCGAATTCTGATGCGGCCCCACGGATTTCATCGTTCTGAGACGACAATGCGCTCCGTTTTACGTGTCGCCATGCCGAAAAGATGTTCTGCTCTGCCCTTACGTCCTGAATTAATGTTGCCATGTATTATCCGCTCGGGTCCCCGTACATACTATCCCGACCGTTGACAGGCACCCCATCCACTGCGCACGGCAGAGCCGCGACGACAGACACCTAGGCAGCAAGTGCCACCTCGGCGTGGTCTCCGTGGCGCGCGATCCGCATGGACAGGTCCAGCTTCACGTCCGACGCCATGGCAACCATGGACGCTACGGCAAGTGCGAGGGCGCACAGGCCGGTGACCAGACTCAGGCGAGCCGGTTTTTCGGGGCAAGTTCACACATTTCGTCACCTTCCACCCTAACAGGTTTTTGGCAATGTCAAGCGCCTTCCGCCCCGGCCACGCCCGCCGCTTAAATTGCCTATCTGCTGCTTGGGGACCATCCGAAGAAGGCGTATTCACAGCTTCTAGACCAACGGTCAGGTTTGGCCCATCCACTGCGCACGGCAGAGCCGCGACGACAGACACCTCGGCAGCAAGTGCCACCTCGGCGTGGTCTCCGTGGCGCGCGATCCGCATGGACAGGTCCAGCTTCACGTCCGACGCCA
>NZ_JBNDHS010000103.1:0-19279 GCF_056755095.1 Rhizobium sp. SVR5-9E
AGCGGCCCCAGGCCATGGTCATTGCAGCCCTCGTTGTTGCCTCCGTTGCCGCTAGCGTCTGGAGTGCAGTCCGCAACAGGCCGAACACGCCGGCAAACGACGGTGAGACATCTCGCCCTGTCAATCGCCTCCCCCAGTTACTTTTCACAGGCGCACTGATCGGCGCGCTAGGAAGGGGCATCTATTCTATCTCGGCCTCGGCCTATCTGACGAAACTCTTTCCGACGACGGTGGGGTTCGTCACGCTCGCCCTTCTCCTCCTGGTTTTCATTCGCCAGATCATGGTTTCCAGTTCCAGCGGCATACTTGCGGATCTCGAGTATTCGGAGCGCCACCTCTACGAAGGGCAGCCAGGCAAGTTCGTTTATCTCGGCTGGATCGCCCTCTTCGTGGCGATGATCTGGTTCTTCGGCTTTACCATCGCCGCAGCTGTTCTTGTCGTCTCGATGATCTGGAAGGAATGTGGGCGGCCTTATGGCAGGGGTATCGCACTTGGCGCTGCAACAGTGCTTGTGCTCTGGCTGTTGGCCTATCTGCTTTACCTTCGGTATCCCGAAGGCCTGCTGCCGGGATATTTCGGCCTGCCGTGGTGGCTGCAATAGAAAAAGGCCCTGCCGGGATGCCGGCAGGGCCAGTTTGCAACGATCATGCAGCCTTTCAACGAAAGGGAAGGCTGCATTTTTTAGACCGCTATTCCTCCAGGCCGATCTTCGGCGTGAACTGCTCATCCACTCTCTGTTTGAGTAACGGCAGGATACCGCCCGCGTCGAGAATACGCTCGACGGTCGGCGGAAAGCTCGCAACGTCGTGGCTGGTGCTCTTGCCGACATTACGGACCTTCCAGTGCGTCGTATCGATCTCGGCTTCGTCGCCTTCGTCGAAGAGCCTGGTGGCGTCAGCCAGTTCGAACACCGGCAGACCGGCGGCAATAGCGTTGCGGAACCAGATGCGCGCCGCCGATTCAGCGATGATCGCCTGAACGCCCCAGACATTGAATATCTGCACGGCCGGCTCGCGATGCGAACCCGCTCCGAAATTCTTGCCGACGACGAAGATGTCGCCAGGCTTGACGAAAGCATCGAGGCCGGGCCGGATCGCCCGGAAGACATGAGGTCTCAGCGCAGTCAGCTGATGGTCGTTGTCGGCCACCTGCAGCCGGTATTCGCCCGGCGCGATGATGTCGGTATTGACGTCGTTGAATGCCAGCCGCACGACGCGGCCCTTCATTGTCTTCAGCATCGCATTTCCTCAGTTTAAGACATCGCGGGGGTCGGCGACCCCGCCCATGACCGCCGACCATGTGACGGTCGCGGGACTGCCGAGATAGATCGAGGCATCGGAGCTCCCCATCCGTCCGGCGTAATTACGCGTGGTGGCGGTGATGCAGACTTCTCCGGGCGCCAGATAGGCGCCCTTGCTGCCGCAGACGCCGCAACCCGGGCTGAGAAATTGTCCACCGGCCTCGATGACGACCTGCGGAATACCCGCGTCCAGACATTGCTTGTAGATTTCCCAGGAAGCCGGCGAGACCAAGAGCCGTACGCCGCGGCTCACCTGCCTTCCCTTCAATATCTTCGCAGCGATCTCGATATCTTCGAAGCGGCCGTTCGCACAGGAACCGACGCAGGCCTGATCGATACGAATGCCGGTCAGGTCATTGATCGGCAAGACATTCGAGAAGCTGTGCGGAGCAGCAATCTGCGGCGGCATATTGGTGACGTCGACAACGATATGGTCGCAATACCTGGCGTTCTCGTCGGCAAAGACCGGCGTGTAGGGTTGCTTCGCAGTCTTGTCGAGGAAGGCCTTGGCCACGTCGTCGATCTCAAAAAGCGCAAATTTCGCGCCCACCTCGATTCCATGATCCGCCATGGTGAAGCGGTTATCCATGGAAAGCTGCTTGACCGTTTCGCCGACAAATTCGATCGACTTGTAGAGCGCGAAGTCCTCGCCATATTTGCCGGCGAGATATAGCATGATGTCCTTGCCGGTCAGCCAGCTGGGCATGGTGCCGGTCAGTTCGACCTTGATCGTTTCCGGCACCCGGAACCAAAGTTCCCCGAAAGTGGCGGCATAGGCGAGGTCCGTTTCACCGATACCGGTGCTGGCGCAATTCAGCGCGCCGGACATTACCGTGTGAGAATCGCATCCGATCACCAGCTGACCGGGCAGCGCATGACCTTTGTCCACCATCATCTGGTGCGCGATCCCGCAAGTCGTGTCGTAAAAGTTCTGGATCCGATAGCGGTCGGCGAGCTCGCGCAGTTTCACCCCGCGAAGCGCAATTTTCAGATTGGCGGCGGGCTGATGATGCTCCACCATCATGAAGAACTTGGCCGGATTCCAGATCTTTGGCAGGCCGTTCGGCAGTCCAGCCGCAACGGCGTTATTGTGGGTTTCCACAAAGCCTTGCAATGCCACCACACCATCGACCTTGCAGTCGACATATTCGCCCGCGGCGACGCTCTCCTTGCCCGCAGCCCGGGCCAGTATCTTTTCGGCTATCGTCATGCCCATTTTCTTCGACTTTCTCTCTGCGGGATTTTCCCGGCTGCGGCGTTTCGTCATGGCTTGCGTTCGACGTTCAGCATCTCGGATGATTTGAGCACCGTCCGGGATTGCTTCAGTGCCTCGATTTCGGCCGTCTCATAACCAAGCTCTCGAAGCAGTTCGTCGCTATGTTCGCCAAGCGTTGGTGGCTGACGGTCGAGAGTGAAATCGATGCCGTCGAAATGCACCGGCATCTTCGGCACGCGGATATTCACGCCGGCACCTTCGACCGCGATCCAGCGCTTGCCTTCCTCGAGATGCCGATGGTCCATCAGCGTCATCGGCGTATTGACCGCCGCAAAGGGGACGTTTGCTTTTTCGAGAACGCTGGTGATCGTGTCGAAGGGCATCGTTTCTACTGCGGCCTGTATCCGCTCGGCAATCTCTGCCCGTCGCGCCGACCGCTTCTTGTTGCTGGAAAATTCCGGCAGATCGCGCCAGTCGGAAAATCCGAGCACATCGCAAAGCGACTGCCAATGCCGGTCACTGGTGACGGCGATAAAGACCTGGTGGTCGTCGCTGGTGGAAAACAGCTGATAGACGGCCCAGCCCATCATCTTGCCCATGCCGCTGCTCTTGCCTTCGCCGCGCGGCGGCGGATCCTCACCACTGATCTGTGCCTTGGCAAGATGCTGGCTGAGCCAGAAGACGATGGTCTCGAAGAGGCCAGCCTCGATATTTTCGCCTTCGCCCGTCGCATGGCGCTTATGCAGTGCAGCGAGGATGCCGACCACGGCATAGGTCGCAGCCCCGATGTCGGTGATCGAGGCGCCCGCGCGCAGCGGGCGTCCCTTGCTGCCGGTCAGATAGGCCAGTCCCCCCTCCATTTGCGCCAGCTCGTCAAGAAGCGGGCGGCCCCAGTTGGGGCCAGGCAGGAAACCTTTGACCGAACAGTAGATCACCCGCGGATTGACCGACTTCGCCCATTCGTATCCAAGACCGAGCCGATCAAGTGCGCCCGGCACGTAGTTGTTCAGCACCACATCCGCGGTCAGCACCAGCTTTTCGAAGATCTCCTTGCCCTTCGGCTCCCGCAGATTGACCGCCACGCTGCGCTTGTTGCGGTTGAATGACAGGAAGCCGGCACCCTGGTTGGCTTGGTTGCGGGCGGTGTCGCCAATATCGGGATGTTCGATCTTGATGACGTCGGCGCCGAGATCGGCGAGCATCAGGCCGGCGCTTGGTCCCGCCACGATATGGGTGAGTTCCAGCACGCGAATGCCTGTCAAAGGCAGTTTCTGCCTAAATTTCTGCGGCGTTTCCGTCATGATTTGCTCCGGAGTTGGATGTCCGCACCGGCTTCAGGCGGCTCGTCGACCGTACTTGCTTCGGCGCGTTGATAGCTCCGGATGGGCGTCTTCCAGGGCGATGGAGCGCCATCGTAAGCGGCCGGTCCGCGGATGAAATGCCTGGCTTCCTCCAGGCTTTCCACCCGAGGCATATCCATCGGGTAAAGCGCGTCGTAACGCGGCCGCGGTCCACATTTGGAAACGAAGCCGTACAGCGAATGACCGACGATCTCTTCCGCCAGCCACACGGCTTCGATGAGCTTTCGCAAATCGACCCCGGTGTAGATGCCCATCTCCTCAAGCATGTGCATCAGATCTTCGGTCGCCGCCATCATCGCCGCGCGGCCGTTGCCGCAATAGGGACAGCCGGCCATGCCACCGATCGAAGTCTGCAGCCGCAGGCTATCGCTGCTACCGAGGATGCGAAGCGCGGCATAGATCGACGGCATTGCCATCCCGCGGCCATTGTGCAGATGCAGATTGAAGTCCTTGATCTCTGGCCAGCGCTCTTTTACGGCGACCAACTGGCGCTCGACTTCATGCGGCATGCACCAGCTCATGGCGTCCGAGAAACTGACCCGCGTCACCGGAATACCGGCAGCAGTCCAAAGCGAATGCATCCTGTCCAGTTCGCGCATCCGCTGATCGAGCGTGAATTCGCCCGTCCAGTTGGAGCCGAAAGCTGCCGTCAGATGCACACCGCCATCTGTCACGCCATCGTCGATTGCCCTCTGCACCTTTTCCGGCCAGCCCGCAATATCCTGCTCCTGTGTTCGATTGACATTGCGCCGCAGGAACACATCGCACATGGAATAACTGAGCTGGGTTTCGCGGACTCGCGGCGACAGCGGCGGCGTGAACGATCTGGCTCGCTCGAAACCCTGCTTGTTGTAGGCAGAATAGGTGTAGCGAATACCCGGGCGCGGCGTGAAGCCACGAATGACATCATCGATCGCGGCCATCTGCGGCGTCCATTTCGGGCTGGCGAAGGAACCGACCGCGATTTCCTGCAATCCCGTCTCAGACAGCGCGTCCAGCAGGCGGATCTTGTCCGCGACCGATATCGATGCGTTCTCGATCTGCAGGCCGTCGCGCATCGCTTCTTCGGTATGCAGTATTTTTGGATATCCGGCCAAATCAGCCTCCCGTCATCAGCATTCGGTTCGGGCGCCCAAAACGGAACACCGCATCACGCCTAGGTTCGTCATCGGTTGCGGCAGGCATTTTTCGCGTCGCCCCGTTAGTGTTTCTTGCGCGCATTGAAGTTGCGCATCCTCGGCGACACGACGTTCCGCGACACCGGGAAATCCCAGATCTCCGCGGTGTCCTGCGCCTCGTAAGCGGCAAAATGCTCGTCAAGCATCAGAAGGTCGTCGATCCGGTTGCCCCTGAGACCGAAACCGCGTCCGATAGCGCCAAAATCCGGACGCCCGAACACCGCACCGCTTTCGTCCACACCGTCCGCCTTCAATTTGTGGATTTCCGCGCCATACGCCCCGTCGTTGAGAGCGCAGATCAAAAGGCGGATACGATGCCGCCGGATCGTCTCCAATTCCTGGATATGCATGATCAGGCTGCCATCACCTTCCAGGAGGACGACTTTTCCGTTGCCCGTCGTCGCGGCAATGCCTGTCGCGATGGAAATGCCGTTGCCGATCGCCCCGAACTCGCGGATCACATGGAAGCTGGTCGGCCGGCGATTCCGCATGTGAGTATAGAAATAGGACGAGTGCCCCGAGCCGCTGACGATGTCCCAGTCCTTGGGAATCACCCGGTCAAGGGCGGCAACCAATGTGCGCGGATCCACGGTGCCGCGCTCGATTTCGAATTCGGCATTATCGCCAAAGAGATGCTTCAGCCGTCCAATGACTTCAGGCGTCCTGAACCCCGGCGTAGCGCGTCCTTTGGTCCGCATTTTTGCAACAAGCGCATCCGCCGCCCGTCTGGCATCGGCCCGCAGATAGGCGTTCGCAGCCGCATGTCCCTGCACCAGGCCCTGGGGCGCCTCATCCACCTGGGCAATGAAGGCATTCGGATAAAGGGAGCCTCCATCCATCGTGTGATGGGTCAGCCTTGCACCGAAAGCCAGCACCATGTCCGCATCGTTCATCAGCGCGGTTGCGACCGGGGTCGCGAAGCCACCGCTGACGCCGAGCGAATAGGCGCTTTCATCAAAGAGGCCCCGCGCCGGCAATGTTGTGGCCAGCAGGGCACCGGAGAGCTCAGCAAGCTCCAGAAGGCGGTCGCGCGTCGCGTCGGGAAGAGCTCCCCTGCCCGCCAGGATCACCGGCCGCTCGGCAAGCCGCAGCCGTTCCGCAAATTCATCGAGGATTCCGGGATCCGGCTCGACCGGAAGCATGGCTGGAAGCAGCGCATGCGACGTCGTGTATGCGCCGAGCCCTGCCGTCCGGTTCTGTTGCAGGTCATAGGGCACACCGATCACAACCGGCGTGCGCTCGCTTCGCGCGATAAAGAATGCCTCCCGCACATAGTCGGGCATTCGACGGAGGCTGTGGGCACGGATATAGGTCGCGCCGGATGCCGTGACGACCGGACCCTGGTCAATCATCTGATTGTGCCAGGCGGCATTGATCGGCGATTCCCCTGAAAATATGACGAGCGGCACATGGCCGTGCACAGCGGAGGCAAGCGCCGTGGTGATCTGCGTAAGACCCGGCCCGCAGGTGGTTGAAGCAACGCCAGGCTTGCCCGTCGCGCTGTGATAGCCGATTGCCATCGCCACGGCACAGTGCTCGTGCCTGACATGGACGGTGCGGACGCCCGGCAGATGGGACAGCGCAGTCGCCCAATGCATGTTGCCGTCGCCCATCAGGGTGAAAAGCACGTCGGTGCCCTCGCGCTTGAAAGCATCCGCAAGCACTTCGTAGAGCCTTGATTCAGTTGTGCCGCCGTCCATCGATCCTCCCGCAGCGCCGTCAGGACTAGCGCCTTCCGTCTTCGCCGGCGTCGCGTGGTGTTGCTGTGCCGCCAAGCCCGTAATCGTCCGTATATTTCACAATATGAAATACTATTTCACAATAGGAATTTACTGTCGTGCCATCTTCCCTGTCAACTCCATATTTGCCGGCCGCCTTCGAAGTCCGGCGCCATGCGAAAAGCCACGCGTCAGGTCGTCGGTCCGCGGATGATGCGCTCGAGCGCCAGAAGTGTCGTGACGATTGCCAGCTGGACGACGGCCATGGCCGCCAATGTGCCCATGATGCCTTCTTCATAGTAACGCAGCAGCGCTACGGTCAGTGTTTCCGTGCCATTACGGTAGAGCAGCAGCGGAATGGTCAGATCTCTTGCCGAGATGGCAAAGACGATGATGAAGGTGGCGATCGCACCGCGGCGCAGCAGGGGGCTGAGGATATAGAAAACGGTTTTCAGCCAGCTGCCGCCATGCACGCGCGAGGATTCTTCGAGCTCGTTGCTGATCTGCCCAATGGCGCTCTGCATCGTCGAGGTACCGAGCGGCAAGCCTTTCATCACGAAACCGATCATGATGACACTGGCGGTGCCATATAGGTTGAAGGGAGCGGGCGGCAGGGCCCAGGCCCAGAGCAGCGCCAGCCCGAGGACGACCCCCGGCAGTGTCCACGGCGCCCATGCGAGCATTTCGAGCCATGGGCCGAGCCGGTGGCGCGACCGTGTCCGAATATAGCCGACAAGCCCCCCGATGATCACCACGATCAAACCGGACGCGCCGGAATAGATCATCGTATTCTTCAGCCCGCGGATTGCCCTGTCGTCCTGCCAGAGCGTCACCCAGTTCGCCAGCGTGACCTGGTCGAGCTTGTAGAAGCCGAAGACGGGGAAGAATGAACTGATGACGATCTGCAAGACTGGTGCTACGACCGCCAGAACAAAATAGATGACGAAGACGGCAAAGATCGACCAGCGCGCCACGTTCGGCAGACGAAGCACGGCCGGCCGATAGCCCTTGCCCGTTATGACCGTATATTGCTTGTCTGCGATGATCCGCCGCTGGATGAAGAGCAGGGCCAGCATGATGGCGATGATCACAACCGAGAGCGCCGTCGCGGCATTGTATTGCGGCGGATGCCGGTAGTTCAGCATTCGGTAGATTTCGTTCGAGAAGACGTAGACGCCACCCGGGTTGCCAAACAGCAGGGGATTTTCGAAGGACTCGAGCCCTTGTACGAAGACCAGGATCGATACCCCGATGATCGCTGGCGCCAGCATCGGCAAGGTGATGACAAGAGCGGTCTTGTATTTGTTGGCACCGAGCGTGATCGCCGCCTCCTCAAAAGACGCATCCATCGACTTGAAGAAGCCGACGAGCATGAGAAAGATGAACGCGATCGTGCTCAGGGAGGAATGGAAGATCAGTCCGGTCCAGCCATAGAGATTGATGATATTTCCCTTGATGCCAAAGATCTCCTGGGCCCACTGGTTGATCAGGCCGTTCTGGGGATTGCCGAGCATCAGCCAGGAGATGCCGGTGAGCAGATCCGGAATGAAAAACGGCACCGGTATCAGCCAGGTCATCAAGCCGGCGAAGGGCACGTCGGTGCGCGCCACCGCCCAGGCGAAAAGCAACGCGAAGACAAGGCCCACTGCGAGGCGCGAAACCGCGAAGATGATGCTGTTCATCAGAATCGGCAATAGTTCGCCTGCCTGCAGCAGGACCGAATAGCCGTTAAGCGTCAGGGTGCCCCAACGCCCAGGCTGTCCGGTGAAGAAGCTGGACGCAATCAGCACCGCCAGTGGATAGAGAATGATGACCACCAGCAGCAGCGCAAGGAGATATACAAGCAGCGACGGCCGGATACCGAGACGGTGAATAAGCGCGGTCTTCGGCCGGCGGCCGGGCGTCGTGCGATCGGGAACATGTGTTGACGGAACCCCGTCATCGGTGTCGTACAAGGCCATCGATCCTCACATGTAAAGGGCGAGATCACGTTCGGCAAAGCCGAGATACGCCTTGTCGCCGAGCGCCCATCCAGCATCGGCGGGGGCGCTCACGCGAACGGTCAGCGTGTCGTTGATATCCACCAGAATATCGTGCCGGTCTCCGACATAGGCCTTATCCTTGATCCGGCCTGCGACCCAGACGCGGCCATCGGCTTCCCTGTCGCGATTGAGACTGATCTTCTCCGGACGAATGAAAAAATGACCTTGAGTGCCGGCTTGGGAAGCGTCGTCCGCATTGCTGGTGCGGATACCACCGGCGGGCACCACCACGCGGACCGCCCCGTCGAAGGTCGGCAGGTCGATCGCCGCATCCCCGCCTCGACGCTCAACGGATGTCCGGATCTCGATCATGTTTGCCTTGCCGATAAACTCGGCGACAAAGCGGGTGGCCGGCCGGTCGTAGATCTCAACAGGCGTGCCGACCTGTTCGACACGTCCACGGTTCATGACGACAATCCGGTCCGACAGCGTCAACGCTTCTTCCTGGTCATGTGTCACGTAGATCGACGTCAGATTCAGATTGCGCTTCATCATCTTCAACTCGAAGCGCATCTGCTCGCGCAGCTTGGCGTCAAGATTCGAAAGCGGCTCGTCGAGAAGCAGCAGATCGGGTTTGAAAACGAGTGCCCTTGCGAAGGCGATACGCTGCTGCTGCCCGCCGGAAAGCCGGGTCGCGGGCTTCGATTCCAATCCGTCGAGCCCCACCATCTTCAGCACCTCGCCCACGAGATCCCGGCTTTCCTCCTTCGAGACGCCTCTCATCTTGAGGGGGAAGGCAACATTTTCGGCAACGGTCATATGCGGCCAGATCGCATAGGACTGGAAAACCATACCGAGCCCGCGATTTTCGATCGGCACGTTGGTCTTGCTGGACGAATCGAAGATCGTCCGCGAACTTGTGCGGATAGTGCCGGCAGACGGCTCCTCCAATCCGGCGATCATCCGAAGTGTCGTCGTCTTGCCGCAGCCGCTCGGCCCCAGCAATGTCAGCATTTCGCCCGGTTTTGCCTCAAGGTCGACCTGGTGCACGGCGACGAACGCACCAAACTGCTTCATCAGTTGCCTGACTTCGATACCGGACATCCTGCATCCCCTTCCAAAATGTGCGAGAGAGACGGGCCCGCCCCAGAGCTTTGGCGGTCCCGTCGCGTTACCTCAGGACGTCAGCGAATGCCGAACACCTGCTCCATCTGGTCGAAGAACGGATTGAGATCGGCCAGCATCTTGTCGGGAATGGGCTTCATCAGCTTGTTCTTCGTGACGCTCATCTCGGGAATGGGTGCATCGACATTGGGATGCGGAACCCCGCGTGCGACCGAGGCCCACAGCTTCAGCTGCGGAAGCTCGTAGAACCATGTTTCCAGAACCTTCGCCGCATTGGGATGCGGCCCGCCTGCCAGAAGCGCAATGGACGACGGCGTCCAGGCCAGCCCTTCGGTCGGAACAAGAAATTTCATCGGCGTGCCCGGCGGCAGGTTCAGCATGAACTCGCCGCGTCCCGAGAAGCCGACGGCAAACTGACCCCGGATGACCCCATCCTTCGTCGCGCTCGTGCCGCCCTGGATGATGACCGGTTTCGTTACTTCCGCGAACTTCTTGATATAGTCGAGACCGAGCGCTGGATCATTGTAGATCGCCGCCATCTGTGCGCCGCCGCCGTCCAGCGAGCGGGGATCCCGCATCACCACCTTGCCCTGCCATTTGGGATCGAGGAGATCCTTGTAGGACTTGATCTCGCCGTCCTTGACGAGGTCGGTATTGATGAGCAGGCCCTGAGCGCTGATCTGCACCGGAAACCAATAATCGGGCGGGTCCTGAACGAATGCGTCCGCATTGATATTGGCAAGCTCCGGCGCCGGCGGACGCCATTTCTCGAGAATACCGTTACGCTGCAGCTCGATCATGTATTCGTCGTTGCCGAGGAAGACGTCCCCCTCTGTCTTGCCGACCGCGCTTTCCGTAGACAGACGGTCCGTCAGGTTCCGCAGGCGGCCGTTGACCAGCTCGACTTCGATCCCGAAACGCTTCTTGAAAAGATCGGCACCGCCAGCCTTGATGAAGTCCGATGTCGTCGTAGCACCATACCAGACGACTTTTCCTTCCTTCAAAGCCGCATTGAAGATTTCCGGTCCGACGGCTTTGGCGACGGGATCGTCGGCAAATTTTTCAGGCAATGTTTCCTGAGCTGCTGCCGGAACCAATTGTCCTGCAAGACAGCCAGCCGACAGAAGCGCTCCCAAAACGAGGCTTCGCAGAAACGGTCCATGATTCGCCTTGATGCACATGCCTTCCTCCCAGAGACGTGTTATTATATTTCACATTGTGAAATACGATTTCATATATTGGCGTTGCCCGCGCGGATTTGTCAAACGCTTTCTTCCGGTCGGAGAAACTTCCTAGGGCACAATGAGAAATGGCTGCCGCATCGAAGATGCAGCAGCCATCCCAACTGCAGGGCAAGTTGGATCGCGCCCAGCTTAACTCACTGCATCAGCTGGACTTTTTGTCGGTACCTTTGCGGTAGCCGAGCCTTTCGGATATCTGCAAACCGCCCGCCAGCATGGTTTCGATGCACTTCTTGCGATGTTCCGCCGTGTATCTTGGCTGAGGCGTGAGGACATCCAAAGCGGCAACCGTGCGCCCCTGATAGTCCTTGATAGGGACTGCGATCGCGCCTCCGCCCGTCACGAACTCCCCCCGGCTTTCGGCGTAGCCGCGCTCGCGGATAACGGCCACTTCCTTGCGCAGCTCATCGGCGTTCGTGATCGTGTTTTCCTGGATCTGTACGCGATCGACACGCGTCAGATATTCATCCAGTTCCTCATCTGTCATCCCTGCCAAAAGGATTTTGCTCGATGCGCCGGCATAAAGCGGTGCATGCAGGCCAAGATCTGCCATTCGCCGCATGGCGTGTGTGCCCTCGAGAGAATCGATGTGCACGCGGCTATCGCCTGATCTAACGGAGAGGACAATGGTCTCCCCCAGCGCATTGCGGATTTGCCGCATGACCGGAATCGCCACGGTGTGCATATTACTCTGCCTTCGCCGGACATCTGCAAGCCTTACCAAGGTGAAGCCTAGGCTGTATCCATTGGTGTCAGGGTCGGTTTCGACGAAATCGTGTTCGTTGAGAACGGCCAGAATCCGGAAGACCGTAGGTTTGGGCAATCCCGTCGACTTCGCAATATCGGCCAGCCCTAGGGGTCCGTCCGAAGACGACAGGGTATTCAGGATGCCAACGGCGCGATCGAGGACCGCAATCGAATAGGAACTCGTCTTTGCTTCACCCTCTGCCGCCTGATTCTTGGGCTTGCGTCCCTTTTTGCGGGGCTGCTGGTCATTTGTGATTGTCATCAAGGACGCTCCATTTCACTATATGAAATAGCATATTAAATTATCGCGACTGTCAAAGCACCATCAAATTTTCGAGCAAATGGTTGCCACATATTGATTTCATATTGTGAAATCATATTTCACATATATTGACACGTACTTTTTCTTACGTAATTTTAGAGACAACGATCGGCTGATCGTCACTTTGCTCATCAATGAATTCGGAGGATATCCACGCGATGGAAACAAATGCCTATGATGTGATCGTCGTCGGCGGCGGGAACGCGGCCCTGACGGCGGCCTTGTCGGCTGCGGAAGGGGGAGCCAAAGTGCTGGTCCTCGAAAGGGCCCCAGAGCACAAGCGCGGAGGCAACTCTGCATTCACAGGCGGTGGGTTCAGAATGGTCCACCACGGCGCGGCGGATATCAAGAAAATCGTGCCCGATCTGAGCGAAGAGGACATCGCAAGAACCGATTTCGGCGAATATACGGCCGAGAACTACCTCGACGACCTTGGCCGCATCACACAATACTATATCGATCCAGACCTTGCGGAGATCATCGTTAAGAACAGTACCGATACCGTTCACTGGCTCATGGGCAGAGGCGTCAAATTCGTTCCGAATTATGGCCGCCAGGCGTTCAATCACAATGGCCGCTTCAAGTTCTTCGGCGGCGTTGTCATCTACGCGAACGGTGGCGGTGCCGGTCTCGTGGAAGCCGAATACAAGGCATGTCAAAAACATGGCGTCGAAGTGCGCTACGGCGCTCGTGCAAAGTCGCTGATCCGCGACAAGAGCGGTATTCGTGGGGTCCGTGTCGCTTCGGGTGGTGAGGAATACGAAATCTTCGGCCGTGCAGTGGTCCTTGCCTCAGGCGGCTTTGAAGCCAATCGCGAATGGCGCAGCCGTTATCTCGGTCCAGGCTGGGAACTCGCCAAGGTTCGCGGAACCCGGTACAATACCGGCGACGGGATTCAGATGGCGCTTGACGCCGGCGCTCAGTCCTACGGCCAGTGGTCGGGCTGTCACTCCGTTGCCTGGGAGCGATACGCCAACGACTACGGCGACGTCGACGGACAGCATACCGCCGGATACCGGCACAGCTATCCGTACAGCATCATGGTCAATTCGGAAGGCAAGCGCTTCCTCGACGAAGGTGCCGACTTCCGCAACTACACCTATGCCAAGTATGGGCGCGTCGTCCTGCAGCAGCCGGGCAGCTACGCCTGGCAAGTCTTCGATGCGCAGGTTGCTCATCTCCTGCGCGACGAATACAAGATGCGCGGAGCGACCAAAGTCAAGGCCGATACGCTCGAGGAGCTTGTCGACAAGATGGGAGACGTGGACTACCACAACTTCCTTCAGACGGTCCGCGACTATAACGCGGCTATCAAGAAGGATGTTGCCTTCGATCCGAACAGCAAGGATGGCAGATCCACCGTCGGGCTCGCCGTCAACAAATCGAATTGGGCAAATACGATCGAACAAGGCCCGTTCGAAGCCTATTCGGTCGGCTGCGGCATCACCTTTACCTTCGGCGGGCTGAAAATCGACACCGACGCACACGTCCTCGACATCGAAGACGAACCACTTCCAGGGCTTTTCGCGGCTGGCGAACTGGTCGGTGGACTCTATTATTTCAACTATCCGGGTAGCACCGGCTTAATGGCGGGCGCCGTCTTCGGACGTTTGGCCGGTCGAGAAGCTGCAAGCTTCGCCCTGAAGAGTAAATAGCTATTCGATGTAAGGAGGGCGGCTTTGAGCCGCCCTTTTGCTTTTCAGGATTTGTATTTGGCAGACGCTGCTTCACCGAAGTAGCGCTCTTCGAGCAATTGCTGAAGGGCTGCCCCTTCCCCGTCTGGCCCCACGAACGGAACGGGATAGGGATTGTCCTTTCGCGTTTCCTGAAACGCCTCGTAAGCGGCAATGCCGTGCTTTTGGAAGTCGTGCATGAAGTCCCAGACTGCGGCCCACATGACATGATGGGTGAAGCCCGGAAGCCATGCGAGGTTGACGCCCAGCTCGAGATGTTCCTCAAACGAGAGATAGCGCGGCAATTTTCCCTTCATGAAGGAAAACGGTCCTTTGAACGCGGCCCGGGCGAGCCGGATCTCATCGGTTGAATGGGGAGATTCAAGCTGCACCCAATCGACCCCGGCCTCTTCCCTGTAGGCACGAAGGCGGGCGATGGTGGAATCGAGGTCTGAACCAACGGCGTCGCGCGCATAGCATTGCGCCATTATGACGAAGTTGGGATCCAACTCGTTCTTCATATCCACAGCCGCCCTGTAACGCGCGATAGCCTGATCCAACGGCACGACTTCTACGCCCGCGTCACCGGTCCGGCGCTTGCCTTCGAGCGGCTGATCGTCGATTCGAATGCCGGCAATACCAGCTCGAATGCATTCCCGGACCATGCGGCGCACCGCCATTATTCCGCCATGGCCGGTATCTCCATCCATGATGATAGGGAATTTGACGGATTGGGCAATCCATCCGGCAACCGTTACGCATTCCATCATCGTCAGAGTCCCGACATCCGCAAGACCGGTATAACTGCCGACAACACTGCCCGTCCCTACGAACCCTATCTCGCAGCCGGTCCACTCCATGATGCGTGCAACTGCCGCACTTGGCGGATGCAGTACCGGCACCACGCGTTCGGTTTGATTCATCAGCTTTCGCAGCCGCACCGCTGCTGGCTCGCTTTCTTTCATACCGCCACCCAATACGCCTGGCTGGCGAAAATCTGCTGGTGAGTTCATCAGGACCACTCCTCTTTCTGACTGTTTGGTCGTTGACAGTATTTCCAATTTCGCTGTAACGTGCAAGCCATGTGAAATGCGATTTCACAATATGAAATTAGGGCAGCTACCCCGAACTGTCCTTGGACGGAGAATTAGCCATGCATGCTTTGGCAAAAATCATTGCGGCACACGCCGGTGTCGCAAGCGTCGAGGTCGGCGAAATCGTCAATGTGACTCCCGACTACATCATGCTGAATGACCGCGGCGCCGCACGAGCGCGCGCCCTTCTCAAGGAAATGGGCGCCGATCGCGTTTTCGATCCGAATCGCATCGTCGTCGTCTTCGATCACCATTACCCGGCGATCAGACCGCAGGACGCGGAAGCGCAAAAGGCGACACGCGCCTGGCTCAACGCCGAAGGCATATCGAAATTCCATGCCGGCGAAGGCATCGGACATGTCCTGTTTCCGGAAAAAGGCTATGCCTATCCCGGCGCCCTCATCTTCGGCACGGATTCCCACACGGTGACGAACGGAGCCGTTGGCTGCGTCTCGACGGGCCTCGGCCATTCCGACATCGCGTCCGGGTTGGCGCTGGGATACAATTGGGTACGCGTACCGGAGGTCGTCCGGTTCGATCTCCATGGCAAGCTGAAGCCCTTCGTGACTGCCAAGGATATCATCCTACGCATCGCGCAACTCTACGGGGAAGACGCCGCTGTTTATCAGGGTGTCGAATTCGCCGGGCCGGTGGTTTCCGAGCTTGGCATGGATGAGCGCCTTGTGCTCACCAATCTGGTCATCGATTTCGGCGGCAAGGCCGGTTACATACAGCCCGACGAAGTGACCTTTGACTTCCTCAAGGGACGATCGGATCCGGCGAAGTGGCAGGTAGCCACGACCGATTCCGACAAGGACTACGCAAACATCATCGAACTGGATGTCTCCGACATCGAACCGCTTGTCGCTTTGCCCCACGATCTCAGCCATGTCGTCGACGCCAGCGAAGCGTCAGACATTCGTATCGACGAGGCGATCTTCGGCACCTGCACCGGCGGCCGGATCGAGGATTTCCGTATCGCTGCACGGATCATGAAGAACAAGAAGATTGCGCCGCATTTGCGCATGATGGTCAATCCAGGCTCAGCGGCTGTCTACGCCCAGGCTGTCAAGGAAGGGCTGATCCAGACGATGGTCGAAGCCGGCGCCGTCATCGGCGTCCCCGGTTGCGGCCCTTGCTCGGGATGCCATCAGGGCATGATGGCGGCAGGAGAGGTCGGCATCACCAGTGCCAGCCGCAATTTCCGCGGCCGCATGGGGAGCCCGGATTCGAGCCTGATCGTGGCATCGCCCGCCACCGTCGCCGCATCCGCCATTGCCGGCTATGTCGTCTCACCAAAAGAATTCGCGTCATCCGGAGAAAATAAATGAAGATCAAGGGAAACGCTTGGACGTTCGGTAGCAATATCAACACCGATCTGATCTTCCCCAAAGCGTATTTTCGCCCCACCTACGAACCCGGCGAGATGGCGAGCCATCTGATGGACGGCATCGACGCCGACTTTGCGAAGAAGGCAAGGAGTGGCGATGTCATCGTCGCAGGCGCCAATTTCGGATGTGGATCGAGCCGAGAGGAAGCCGCAGCAGCCATGAAGGAATTCGGCATCGGCGCGGTGATTGCACCGAGTTTCAGCCGGCTTTTCATGCGCAACGGCATCAATTTCGGCCTGCCGGTGCTCACCTCCACCGATATCGACAAGCATGTCACCGAGGGCGACGTGATAGAGATCGACCTCACCGGCGGCTATTTCAAGAATATCACCAGCGGATATGAGACACGCCTCCCCCCTCTGTCGCCGGAGGCACTGAAAATGATGAGGGATGGTGGCATCAAGGCCTATACCAGGCGGGTCCTCGACGAGCGAAGGGCCGCGGCCGCATTGGCGAATGCAACGAATCCGGCGGCGTGACCGGTCAAAGGAAAATATCGATGAGAGTGCTTGTTCCCGTCAAACGACTGGTTGATTACAACGTGAAGATCCGTGTGAAGCCTGATGGCACGGGTGTGGAGCTTTCGAACGTGAAGATGTCGATGAACCCGTTCGACGAGATCTCGGTCGAGGAAGCGCTGCGGCTGAGGGAGGCCGGCAAGGCCGAGGAAGTCGTCGCCGTGTCGATCGGTCCGGCCAAGGCGGAAGAAACTTTGCGCACCGCGCTTGCCATGGGCGCCGACCGGGCGATCCTGGTCGAGACCGACGATCAGGTCGAGCCGCTCGCCGTCGCCAAAATCCTCAAGGGCGTCGTCGAAGCCGAGCAGCCGGGGCTGATCATCGTCGGCAAGCAGGCGATCGATGACGACTCCAACCAGACCGGCCAGATGCTGGCGGCACTGCTGCGCATTTCGCAGGCGACCTTCGCCTCGAAGATCGAGATCGGTGAGGGCAAGGCGACCGTGACCCGCGAAGTCGATGGCGGCCTGCAGACGATCGAAGTCAAGCTGCCGGCCGTCGTCACCACGGACCTGCGCCTCAACGAACCGCGCTACGCCTCGCTGCCGAACATCATGAAGGCCAAGAAGAAGCCGCTCGACAAGAAGGTTCCTGCCGATTTCGGCGTCTCTACCGAGCCGCGCCTCAAGGTCCTGAAGACCGAAGAGCCGTCGGGCCGCAAGGCCGGCGTCAAGGTGAAGTCGGTCGCCGAGCTCGTCGAGAAGCTCAAGACCGAAGCCGGCGTCCTCTAAGGTTCGAGAAAGGAATTACGACCATGGCCATTCTTCTTCTGGCTGACCACGACAATCAAAGCCTTTCCGACCAGACCGCCAAGGCGTTGACCGCCGCTACCCAAATCGGCGGCGATGTTACCATCCTCGTCGCCGGCAAGGGCGCCAAGCCTGCCGCCGACGCGGCTGCCAAACTCTCAGGTGTTTCCAGGGTATTGCTCGCCGAAAGCGATGCGCTCGCCAACAATCTGGCCGAGCCGCTCGCCGATCTGATCGTCTCGCTGGCCGCAAGCTACGACGCGATCGTCGCGGCCGCCACCTCGACCGGCAAGAACGTCATGCCGCGCGTCGCTGCCCTGCTCGACGTCGCGCAGGTCTCGGAAATCATCGAGGTCGTCTCCGCCGACACCTTCAAGCGGCCGATCTATGCCGGCAATGCCATCCAGACGGTGCAATCGACCGACGCCAGGAAGGTCATCACCGTGCGCACCGCCTCCTTTTCTCCGGCCTCCCAAGGCCCCACTGCTGCCGTTGAGGAAATCTCGACGGCAGCTCTTTCATCCGCTTTGTCGACTTTCGTCAACGACGCACTGTCGGCTTCCGACCGCCCGGAACTGACCTCGGCCCGGGTGATCATCTCCGGCGGCCGCGCCCTCGGCTCGGCCGAGAAGTTCAAGGAAGTCATCCTACCCGTTGCCGACAAGCTGGGTGCGGCCGTCGGCGCTTCGCGCGCGGCGGTCGACGCCGGCTACGCGCCGAACGACTGGCAGGTCGGTCAGACCGGCAAGGTCGTCGCTCCTGATCTCTACATCGCCTGCGGCATCTCGGGTGCGATCCAGCATCTCGCCGGCATGAAGGACTCGAAGGTCATCGTCGCCATCAACAAGGACGAGGAGGCACCGATCTTCCAGGTGGCCGACTACGGGCTGGTCGCCGACCTGTTCGAAGCCCTGCCGGAACTGCAGAAGGCGCTCTGACGGAAAGGTACGGCGTCGATGGACACGGAACTCCCCGAACGCGAGGCGATGGAATTCGACGTGGTGATCGTCGGCGCCGGGCCGGCGGGCCTTTCGGCGGCGATCCGGCTGAAACAGGTCAATCCGAAGCTCTCGGTCGTCGTGCTGGAAAAAGGTGCCGAGGTTGGTGCGCATATCCTTTCGGGCGCCGTCGTCGATCCTATTGGGATCGACCGGCTGTTGCCCGGCTGGCGCGAGGATGAGGGGCATCCCTTCAAGACTGAAGTGACGGCCGACCACTTCCTGGTGCTCGGCCCGGCCGGCTCCGTTCGCCTGCCGAACTTTATGATGCCGCCGCTGATGAACAACCACGGCAACTACATCGTCTCGCTCGGCAATGTCTGTCGCTGGCTGGCGACAAAGGCTGAGGAACTCGGCGTCGAGATCTATCCGGGTTTTGCCGCAACCGAAGTGCTCTATAACGACGAGGGCGCCGTCATCGGTGTTGCCACCGGCAACATGGGCATCGAGAAGAACGGCGAGCCGGGCCCGAACTACACCCGCGGCATGGAACTGCACGGCAAATACGTGCTGATCGGCGAAGGCGTGCGCGGATCGCTCGCCAAGCAATTGATCGCCAAGTTCGATCTCTCGAAGGATCGCGAGCCGCAAAAATTCGGCATTGGCCTCAAGGAGCTCTGGGAGGTGAAGCCCGAGAACCACAAACCGGGCCTCGTGCAGCATTC
>NZ_JBNDHS010000104.1:0-19267 GCF_056755095.1 Rhizobium sp. SVR5-9E
GGTATTCAGGTGTGCCTGAGGATCACCAAGAAGGTCTTCGAACAGCAGGATGTTGAGGCGCTCGCGCGGAAACAAATCGAGATAACGCGACAGCTGCAGATAATACAGTCCCCATGCAAGGAAGCGCCCCTCTGCGCCTTTGCGCGGCTCCAAATAAGCTTCGACGTCTCTTGTCACGTCACCTCTTCGGAGGAGCATGCAGTAATCCGAATAGGCACGATCGACCGGATTCCTCAATTGGGCGATCAGCAGCACATTTGGCAGGCTGTCCTTGATGCGCTGGGCGGCTTCCGGTGCTTCCAGGTAGGAATTCGATTTTTCACCTACCACCCGAGAGTTATCTGTCACCCGAAACTGTGACAGGTACCAGTCCTGTCCCTTGCTGAATTGGCGGCTGAAATAATGCAGTTCGGGATCGGGCATATAGACATTGGGGTCGTTCTGTAGCGAACGCTGGAGCCACGTCGTCGCGCTCTTCGTTGCGCCGATGATCAGAAAGCCAAGGTCGTCGATACGCATGCTTATTCCCCTCTTTGCTAGATCTGGCCGGCGATTAGATCATGCTGCTCTGCCGGTGATCTGACGATAGATGCGCATTATCTCTTCCGTATGCGGGCGTATTCCGTAGCTTTTCAATGCAGAGGACCGCGCGTTTTCGCTTATGCGCCTCCACTCGGCAGGGTCTTTCAAGAGGCTGGCCATCGGCGCGACAAAGGCGGTTGGACGTTCCGGCTCAACCAAATAGCCGGTCTTGCCATCGACAATTGCTTCCGGATTTCCCCCATGGTTCGTCGCGACAACCGGGGTGCCCAGCAGCATCGCCTCGATGAGGGTTCGTCCGAATGGTTCGTTTACGGCCGGAACGAGCAGAATATCCATGGCGCACATCAGCCGGTTGATCGGCGAGCGGAAACCCATGAGGTGGATGCCGTCTTCGATCCGCAGTTCCCGCGCGCGTTCCATCACCTCGCCGTCGAGCCGCTTTCCGTATTGCTCGGGCGAGCCAAACAGCAGACCAGCGATCTTCACTTCCGGATGCTGCGAGCGAAATGCGTGTACCGCTTCGACAAAGCGGATGGGCCGCTTCCGGTCGATGAGGGCGCCAAAAAATCCGACAAGGCGGGTTTCCTCATCCAACCCAAGCTCTTGAACGAGCTCCATGCGGCATTCTTCCCTGTCCGGCAGCACGTCCGGATGGTCGAAGGGGCTATGGACCACTGAGGTTCGTCTCTCAATGGAAATGAGAGGCGAGGAGGGCCTGGCAAAGTTGGAAACGGTAACAATGTGACTGGCAATGAAGGGCGCCAGGAGGTTCACGCCTCGAGCAGCAGGATCCCCCCGGTGGTGCCAAAGCAAGCGCGCTCCGGCAAGGACCGTGGGGAGGGCCCATGTGCTATGGATCAGCCCGCTGTTTGTATGAACGATATCCGCTTTGTGCTGCTTGAGAAAACGAACCATGTGCGCGGCCGCCAGAGGATAGAGCATAGCCGACGCGCCTCCTGTCGCGCGGCTATGGCGCGGCCTCAGAAGCAATTCGTTGACAGTCAGATAAGGAACATCCCGGCTGTCCAAATATTTCGCGAAATCGCCCTCAGGGCTGTGAACGACAACCACTGGGTTCACTTCAGAGGGGTGAAGCGCTTCAATAAGCTTGATGGCTGAAATGTCGCTTCCGCCGAATTCATCACCGACGAACGGGTAGATTACGACTAATGGCATCGAACCCATAGAATTCATCCCAAAGCTCGTAAGCTTCGAATGCGCGAGATTAGCATCTTCGCGATTACGGGTCATTTGAATATTACAGCATGCCGCAACACTGTTGGGTGTCGCCCGAATTCATTATTGCTTCTACTCATGAAGCGGCGCATTTTGGCGGAGCGCTTCGTGCATTTAATTAGGCAGGATTGGCAAACTACAGAGGCGCATTCGTTGGGCGTTGTTGAAGTCCGGAGGTTCTGGCTTTGGATACGAACGGCACAGACGCTAAAGGTAGTTTGCATCACCCGGCAACAGCGGCGCCAAGATTCACCAGGGCAGCGCGCGTGCTGGCCCTTGTTTTCACATTCTCTGCCATCAACGGCTACGCTCTGGCAGCAGGCACAGCACCTGATGCATTCCCTGGCGCTGAAGGCTACGGAAAGACTGCGCAGGGCGGCAGGGACGGTACCGTCATCCCGGTCACCAATCTCGATGATAGCGGCCCCGGAAGTCTTAGAGAATGTATCGAGGCGACGGGGCCGCGAAACTGCGTTTTCCGTGTAGCCGGCGTCATCAACCTAAAGCGTAGCCTCGTCGTCCGCAGCGAGGATGGCTTTGTCTCCATTCTAGGGCAGACTGCCCCCGGTGACGGTATCGTCTTGACGATCGAGCAACCTGACAGTGAGGGGAAAAATACGCTTCTGGTGTTCAAGGGGACGAATGACGTCGTCGTCCGCCATATCCGCCTCCGGCCTCGCCTTCCGAACACAATCAAGAACGTTCACGGGCTGGTTATCGAGAACAGCCGAAAGGTATATGTCGACCATGTCTCGATCTCCTGGGCAACGGATGAAAATATCAGCACCTATTCCAACGCTTCTGACGTAACGATCGCGGATTCGATCATGGCGGAGGGGCTCAACAAACACAGCAAATGCACTTTGCTCGGCGCCGATCCCCGAACCGCCCAGAACCTGACATTCCTCAGGAATCTCTGCCTGTCGAACAGGGACCGGAATCCTGACAACAATCACTACGGGCAGTCATGCATCGAAATCATCAACAACGTTTTTTACAACGCCCAGTCCGAATGGGCGGAGGTCTTCTCTCAGTATCCCGGCGGAACGCCGATCGCGTATGCGGGGAATTATTTCAAGGCAGGTCCAAGCACGCATGATTTGACTTATGCCATCAAGGCGCAGGACGCAGCGCGGGTTGCCGATCCCCAGATCTATCAGGAAGGCAATGTCACCTGGGCGCCGCCCACCAAGACAATCGTCACCGTGGCGCCGGAAACCGAGCGGTTCCTCGTCTCCAGCCCGCCTTGCCCCTTGAGTGTGAGCGAGGTCGCCCCGGCAGCAAAAGCCTATGATGACGTTCGTACAAAATCCGGCGCGTTCCCACGAGATAGTCTCGATCAGGCCTGGGTGAGGGACATGGGGCCGCAAGGTCAGAACGGCAAAGGCCGGATGGTGACTGCGCCCGGGCAAATCCCAGCGATGCAAAGCGCGGCAGCCTACAAAGACGACGATCAGGATGGAATGGCCGACTCCGTCGAGGCGCAGTTTGGCGCTAAGCCGGGAGTAAACGACGCGTGGGCAACGAGCACACCTGACGGCCCTTCGCATTTCGACGCATTCATGGAATGGCTCTCCGAAGAACGGATCGCGGGCCGTTACCCGCAGTGATACAGGCAATCACCGGCATGCAAACCGCCGCTGCCGAACCGCACGGACGGCGGTATGCTGACCGGATTGCCATCGTGATACCCGGGCTGTCGGCAGGCGGCACTGAACATGTCGTCAGCCTTCTCGCAAACCATTGGGCAGCCTCGGGCTACGCCGTGACGGTCGTTACTTTCGAAGCGCCGGATACAAAACCTTACTACACCTTCCGAGATGACGTGCGCATCACGCGACTGGGCCTTCCGCCGGGGAAGAAGACGGGCAGGCTTGTGTCGGCGATCGCAGTCTGGCAGCGGATCTGGCGGTTACGCTCGGCGATACGTCAAGCCGATCCGGCTTTTGTGCTGAGCTTCCTCACGCGCACCAACGTGACGGCGCTGATTGCTATGTTAGGCTCCGGCATTCCGATTGCGGTTTCGGAGCGCAACAATCCCGATGCCCAACCCTTCGGCGTTGTGTGGAAATGGCTGCGCGGTAAGCTCTATCCACGTGCTTTTTGTCTGGTGACGATGACCCATGGGGCGCTTGCGTATTTTCCGGATGACATTAGACAGAAGGCGCGCGTCATTCCGAACGCCGTCGATCTTCCCACGAATTGGACCGACCGCAGGACTGGCAGGACGTTGACCGCCGTCGGCAGGCTGACGCATCAGAAAGGTTTCGATTTGCTCCTGCAGGCATTCTCCAAAGTCGCAGACCGGCACCAGGAGTGGAAACTTGTCATTTGGGGCGAGGGCGAGGACCGCGGCAGGCTTCAAACGCTATGTGCCAAGCTTAAGTTGAAGCAGCGGGTGGAGATGCCGGGCGTGACGTCGAGCCCTGGCCAGTGGATCGAGACCGCGGACGTTTTCGTCTTATCGTCACGCTATGAGGGGTGGGGCATCGTTCTTCTTGAGGCCATGGCCGCTGGCATTCCGGTCGTGAGTTTCGAATGCAAATGGGGCCCCGGTGAAATGGTCACCGACAAACATGACGGAATTCTCGTTGAACCGGAGAATGTCGACGCGCTGGCGGATGCGCTTGATTTGGTCCTTCGGGATAGCACCCTGAGAGAAAAGCTGGCGGAGAATGCCATAAGCAGTGCGAAATCCTACTCGCAGGAGCGCGTGCTGCAGGCTTGGGACGACTTGGTCGCCTCAGCGCTCGCGGCGTCACCTCGACCGTTAGCCAGGCGAGGGCGGTACTAGTGCCTAAGCCTCAGGCCTGCCGCTATGACGCCGTCTACCGCTGCTGGCGACCGTTGTCTCCGAGCTGATTTTCTGCCTGTGCCGGTTGCGGCAAGTACGGTTTCTCGAAGAAGCTTGGCATTTTGTATCGTTGCCTCTTCAGTCAAGCTGGGATCAACGAGGAAGGCCAGGCTCGTTTCACCGAGCGCCTTGGCGACGGGCAATCTCTCGACCGATCGCCCCAGGCTGGTGAATGCCTTTTCGAGATAGATCTCCGGACAACTGCCGACGAAGCAGGGAAGGCCGCGCTCGTTCAGGGCTGCCAGGATTTTATCCCGGTCATAACTCGGCTTCAGATGATCAGGTCTCACGAACGTGTAGAAGCGGTAGTACGCATGGCGGATACCATCCTGCGGTACAGGTGTCCGAAGGGCGTCGAGGTCAATCGTCGCGGAGACAAGGATGCGCGCATTTCGTTCCCTGGCCGCCTGCAGTTCCGCAAGCCGCGAAAGCTGGCACAGACCAAGCACAGCCTGATAAGACATCATTCGCAGGTTCGTGCCGACGGATTCATGAAGCCATCGAAAACCGCTTCCACCGGCCTTTCCTTGGACGGCTCCATATGACTTACCGTGATCCTTTCTGCTCCAGGCCTTCGCCCAAAGGGATGAGTCGTTCATCGCAATGAGACCGCCTTCGCCGCCTGTCGTGATGATCTTGTCCTGGCAGAACGAGAAGGCGGCAATGTCGCCGAACGAGCCGACCGGCCGGCCGTCGATTTCAGCCCCATGAGCCTGGGCGCAGTCTTCAATGACCCAGAGACCCTTCTCGCGGGCAAAGGCCATGATCTCAGGCATCTCGCAGGGCCAGCCGGCGAGGTGAACGACGATGATGCCTTTCGTCCTCGGTGAGACTTTCTCCGCAATGGTTTTCATTGTCAGGTTCTGGCTGTCCAGATCGACATCCGCAAAGACTGGCACGCCGCCACAGAACGGCACACAGGCCGCAGACGCGACGAAACTTCGAGGAGTAACAATGACTTCGTCTCCGGGCCTCAAGTCGAGCGCGAAGAGCGCGAGTTCGAGAGCCGCAGTGCCATTCGTGACAGCGATGGCGTGCCTTACGCCAAGGAAGGCAGAGTAAGCTTCTTCGAAC
Organism: Rhizobium sp. SVR5-9E; assembly: GCF_056755095.1. Taxonomy (NCBI): domain Bacteria; kingdom Pseudomonadati; phylum Pseudomonadota; class Alphaproteobacteria; order Hyphomicrobiales; family Rhizobiaceae; genus Rhizobium; species Rhizobium sp. SVR5-9E. The sequence goes on from NZ_JBNDHS010000104.1 coordinate 5,708, forward strand.
TGCCGGACATAAGGCCCGGTCCATGCGTTGACCTGCCCGGTACGAAGCATGGATGCCACTGCTTCAATCTGTTGCTCGTCAAACACCGGCCAGTGTGCCATTTCCTCCTCCGCATTTTGGATGCGATGGCCATTTCACAGGCAGGTTCTTGCGTTACAGAACCTGCCGGACCAACACGAATGCCTCGGCCGCGCGCTTGAAGACGGTCGCGCCACGCAGCGTCGCCAGCGCCTTCAAGGTTTCGATGGCGCGTTCGTGCGGAACCGGCCGGATCTGAGACTCAAACGCGGCCATCGCTTTCAACTTGGTCTCGAGATGATCCTCGATATCGACGAAGACGTTCGGCGCGAAATTGGGCGTCACATAAGCCGCGTTCCAATTCGTCTCGGAGAGTGTTTCATACGCCAGGATCAATTTTGGAAATTGTACCTGGTGCGGTCTGGCTGCCACAAGAGACGCGGTAAAGACGATCTGGTGATCGACGTGCATGTCTCCGACAAACGGGATGAGAAGCGTCTGCGGCGCACTTTCCGCCACGAGTTCAAAGAGCGAGGCGTTCAGATCGGCGACGACGGTCTCCGCCAAGCCGGCGGCCGGAAAGCCCATCCAATAGGTCTCGGCTGCGCCGAGGATCGCATGCGCCCTCCGTGCCTCCTCCTTCACCCGCGCCACGCCCTCCGAGGGGAAATGCGGTGGCTTGCCTTCCGTTACGATGGCGATGCGCACGTCGGATCCTTCTGAGGCAAGCCGGGCCACTGTTCCGCCTGCCCCGAGAACCTCGTCGTCCGCATGGGGCGCAATAACGAGTGTCCTGCCGAAGAGCTCACTCAACATGGGCGCGTCGCCTTTCGCCGCAGTGAGCGTTCCCGAAGTTGTGAGGGATCGAGAGCTCAGGTCCACGCGCGTTCCTTAGCGTTACATTCCCGCAATCGAGACCGCGACGACATCCCCCGGAAGCAGCTCCGTGAAAGGCGCGCCGTTGATCACTGTATTGACGCCGTTCTTGGGGCGGCGAACCTCATAGGCGAAGGAGATCTGGTCGCCCTTCCTTTCGTCAGCCGCGATGGAGGCAAGGAGATAAAATTGCTCTTCGGCGGACTGGCGCGTGGATTCGAGTTTCTTGATGGCCGCTTCGCGCTCCTGCAGCTTCAGCAATATGTCGTTCTGCCGATCTGCCTGCAACTTGGACAGTTCCAGTTTGAGGTTCCCCAGCTGCAGCTTCGAACGCGAGATTTCCGCATATATCTCCAGAAGCTGAGATTTCTCGTTTGAAGTCGTGTTCTTGACGCGGGATAGATCGGTTTCTGTGGTCAGCTCGCGCTTGCGAAGATTCGTCACGCGCTCAAGGTCCCGCTCGTTCATCGCCACGACATCCTTTTGCTCGGCTTCGAGCTCAGCGAGGATTTTCAAGCTTGAATCCGTTTCGGCGATGCTCTGCGTGAGAATCTCGGCCTGAGCCTTGGTCGTGATGAGATCTGTCTTCAGAATCTTCTCTTCGATCTCGAGCACGCTCTTGAGTGATGCGCGTTCGAGATATGGCCGCGCGGTTTCCGGCGCGTCGTTCAGGTCGATCGTTTCGGCACCACGCAATTGAGCCGCCAACCGTGCCGCATAGATTGCTTCATGGACGATTTCGACTTCGGCGCCGTCAATCTCGCCACGCAATCGCGCACGCGTCATGATCTTGTCGGCGGCGTTTGACGCCGCCGTTAAGGTTCCGCCTGCAAGACCAATTGCCTGGTCGACGGTCAAGCCCGGATGATACGGAAAAGAGCCAGGATTCTTCACCTCGCCTAGCACGAAGATCGGCTTGTAAGTGGTTATGTTCAAAGCGATTTTTGGATCGACCAGTATCTGCCGGTCCTTGTACTCTGATCGCAATTTACCCAAAGCTTCGACGACCGTAAGCCCGCTGATTTCAACTCCCCCGACCAAGGGAAATTGCGCGTCGCCATCACCGTCGATCGTGAGCGAAACCGGCAGTTCTGCGTCGTCAAGAAAATCGAAGGAGATCACGTCTCCCGGCTGCAAGCGGTACGCCTCGGCGCGCACGCTGCCAGCGGCAACTAGCCCCGCGGCGGCGACGCACGCCACCCACCGCAGGACACTGCCTCGTACTCCGGAAAACGAACCGTCTTCCATCCAACGAAGCGCTGGCATGATGTCCCCCTTTGACGCCGCAGGCGACGAAACCATATTCCGCTGTAATATAAAGATTGTTGTTGCTTTTTTCGTCAAGTAAACAAATGTTAAATGGCATGTTTAGCTAAAAATAAAACGAACGAAATATTTTCACACCTGAACGTTATGCGAGTATAATCAAAAGTAATTAGATATAATATGTAGTTGTTGCATGTTTATTCAATTAGAGCGCGCGCTTATTACGCTGGAAGTCGAGATCTGCGATCTTTTCTGCTAAAGGAGGAGGTTTGCGTAATGCATGGGGGCCATCGCGCACAAATGGCGCGATTTCTTCAGGGTTGGAACGATGAGGCGCGATTTGCTCAGCGCCTGCGCAACATTGGCCATCTCCTTGCCGGAAATTTCGCTAGTTCGTTCATTGGCTTAATCGGCTTTGCTCTCACAGCACGTGCACTGGGGCCGTCGCAATACGGCATCCTTGCGCTTTCCTTTGCCTATGCGCGCGGGATAGAACGTCTTCTCGCCTTCCGCTCCTGGCAACCGCTCATCAAGTATGGCGCCGAGGTTTTGCACGACGAAGATCGGGACGCGCTCAGGGCGCTTTTCAAATTCGGCCTGCTTCTCGACATGGGGACTGCCTTGCTTGCCTGGGCGATAGCAGTACTGCTCGTCCTTGTGGCTGGACCTAGAATTGGCATTTCCCAAGACACGAGCCGTTACGTGATCATGTTCTGCACGGTTCTGCCGTTTCAAATGACCGGGATGTCGGTCGCTGCGTTGCGGCTCTTCGACAGGTATCAGGTGCTTGCCTACGCCCAGGTCGTGGGAACCTGTATCCGCGTGTTGCTCTGCGGCCTCGGCCTGGCGGCGGGGTGGGGTTTGACCGAATTTCTTATGCTTTGGGCGGGTACCCAGATCCTGGGCTCGTTGAATATGACGATACTGGCGTTTATCGAACTCCGGGCCCGGGGCATCCACAAAGTCATGTCAGCTCCGCTTCGCGGGATCACGACGCGCTTTCCCGGGCTCTTCAGGTTCTCGGTATCGTCCAACCTTTCATCGTCGATCCGCTCCAGCGCGAGCGAATTGGATACCCTGTTGGTGGGCTTTCTTACCGACCCGGCCTCCGCCGGCCTCTATCACATAGCAAAACGCATCGGCCGCATCGCGCAGCAGGTCGGCGCTCAGGTGCAAGCGGTGCTTTTCCCGGATCTCGCCAGGGCCTGGGCTTCGAAGGATCTCGCCGCCTTTCGCAAGATGATTGCTCAGGCGCAATTATTGCTGATCTGCTTCGGTGTCATCGCGTTGATCATCATTGCTGCGGCGATCAACAAGGTCCTGGAACTCACGGCGGGCCCGGAGTTCGTTGCCGCCGGTCCGCTTGTTATGGTTCAGATGGTGGCTGTCGTGTTCATCCTGAATGCCACCGTTCTTTACTCGGCCCTGCTGGCGATGAGTTTGGAACGCTCCGCGCTGCGCAGCATCTTTATCGCCATCGCTTTCTTTCATCTGACGTTGATCTTGCTGGTCCCGAGGTTGGGGCCGATGGGCGCGAACATTGCTCATATCGTGATGGCCTGCATCTGGGTCACTGGCATGATGGCTGCCTACCGGCAGCGTTTGCGGGCGCCGACAGGTTAGCGAATCCGTACGATCAATCTCGCCTATGCCTGCGGTGTTCGCCACTGAGATCTGCGACCAGGGCTCGCATCAAGTGCGGCGAACCTCAGGCTCGTGCCAAGCTGCTCGCCAGTCACCAATTAGGATTAGGTGCGATCTGCCAAATTTCCATTACAATGGCATCGTTGTATCGCAGTGGGGGCAGGCACGATGTACTTTCCTACTGGCTTGCGGAACCGGCAAAAAATTTGGCACCGACTAACAAGGCCGCAAGAAATCGCACGTTACGGCTGGCGCCAATTAGGCAAAGTCGGCGAGCAAATTAGTCTGAAAAACTACGCTTCCCTGGCTGACGCTCTTCTGGTTTCCTTTCCAAAATCAGGCCGGACGTGGCTGCGCTATGTACTGGCGCATTACTTTGCCAGCGGCTTTGAAAAGGGTTCTGCCGCACTGAATTTACACGACATGTTCGCGTTTATCCCGAATTTCGACCTCGACCCGGTCAGAGGGATTCCAGCTTTTAGAAGCCAGGTCCCGGCTGGCAAGATACCGATGGTGCTCGTCAGTCATGAGGTCAATTGGCTGCTTTTGCCAAAGCAGCTGCCAGTCATTTTCATGGTTCGCGACCCACGAGACGTGCTCGTATCGGCTTATTTCCATACAACCCGGCACAAGAGTAGCTTTTCCGGATCGTTGGACAGCTTCATCGATGATCGCCAGCGCGGATTGCCTCTGATCATTTCCTATCTTAACCGATGGAGCCGGAAGCTGCAGGGCAGGCCCTATCACGTTCTCGGCTACGAGAGAATGTCGGCTGACCCTGTGAGCGAGGTCTCCGCTCTGCTGGACTTCATCGGTTGCGAGATCGATCATCAACGTTTGATGGCTGCCATAGAAGCAGGACAGTTTGAGAGAATGCGGAAAATGGAGGTCGTTGAGGGTCTCCCCGGGCACGAATATGACCGCAAAGACGGTGAGAGCCTGCGCATGCGCAAGGGGCAGGTAGGCGGTTTTCGCAGCTATCTAAGCAGCGCCCAGATTTCCCGCATCGAAGCGATTTGCAACCGCAACCTATCTCCCAGCGCAAAAGCGCTAATGATAGAAGCCGGGGTTGATATGGCCTCTCGCCGCCCTTGAAGCCAGCAATGCGAAGTTTGCGATTGTTTTCTTGGTTCGTGGACCCCGCAAGTTTCACGATGATGGGTGCGCGCATGGTTTGCCGCCAATATGGCGATCGAGGGGGCAAGAGCTGCGAGCTGAGTCACTCCAGTCTCCTTCGAAACAGCCATGACGCGGTGCTGAGGGTTCCGGCAGCGATCAGGCCGAGCGGCCATGTTTGGCGCCAGACCTCGCTGAACGGGATGTCCTTGAGGAAGATGCCCTTTACGATCACCAGAAAGTAGCGCAGCGGGTTGATCAACGTGACCGGCTGCAGCCAGTCCGGCATGTTTTCGATCGGTGTGGCAAAGCCGGAAAGAAGCATCGCCGGCACCATGAAAAGAAAGGCGCCGAGGATCGCCTGCTGCTGTGTCATGGACAGGGCAGAAATGAAAAGCCCCAAGCCGGCAACCGCGGCGAGATAGAAAAGCGAACTGCCGTAAAGCAGCAGCAGCGAGCCGCGCAACGGCACGCCAAAAATGAAGATCGCCGCTAGAATATAGATCGTCATGTGAAAGAGCCCGATCATCATCGGCGGAATGAGTTTTCCGATCAGGATCTCATGGGTACGAAGCGGCGACACCATCAGCTGGTCGAAAGTGCCGAGCTCGCGCTCGCGGGCGATGGAGAGGGCGGTGACGATGAGCCCGATCAGCAGCGCGATGCTCGCAATCAGGTTTGGCACCATGAACCACTGAAAGATCAGATTGGGATTGAACCAGTTGCGCGGCACCGTCGCGATGGAACGGGTAGCTCCGCGCACTCCCGCAGGCGTCTCCGCAGACAATCCCGCGACAATCTGCGTGATGTAGCCCGAGACGATTTGTGACGCATTCGAGCGCCGGCCATCCAGAATGACCTGCAGGTCAGCGGGCTCCCCAGCTTCGATCTTGCGGGAGAAGTCCGCGCCGATTTCGATTGCCACAGTCACCGTCTGGCGATCGATCGCATCCCGTACGGTCGCCGGCGTGTCGGCTGTGAAAACCTGGCGGAATGTCGGTGAGCCTTCGATGCGCTCCACGAGTTCTTGCCCCCAGTAACCCGTGTCTCGGTTGAGCAGCATCACGTCGACATTTCGAACCTCGAGCGTTGCAGCATAGGAAAAGATCAGCAGCTGCACGATCGGCGGGCCGATCAGGATGGCGCGGCCCTTCGGATCACGGAGCACCGCCAGAAGTTCCTTGACGATGAGCGCTTTCAATCTCGACCACCACATCTCAGCCAATCCTCTTTCGGGTGCTGCGCGCAGCGAGCAGAAAAAACACAGAACCGATGAGGGCCATGGCGATGATTGAATGGAGGAACATCGGCCAGATGTCACCGGCGAGGAAAACTGTCTGCAAACTGGGGATCAGATAACGCGCCGGCACGATGAAAGTGATCCACTGGATCACTGTCGGCATCGAATTGATCTCAAAGAGGAAGCCGGACAGCAGGAAGGACGGCAGGAACGCCGTGATGAGCGCGAGTTGTGAGGCAAGAAACTGGTTCTTGGTGGCAGCCGAGATCAGCAGACCCTGTCCGAGCGCCGGTATGAGGAAAACCGCCGACAAGGCATAAAGCGCCAGGACCGAACCTCGAAACGGAACGCCGAACAAAAATACGGCAAGCACAACGCACAGCGTCATCGCGGTCAGGCCGAGCAGGAAATAGGGAAGGATCTTGCCGGCCAGCAGTTCAACCGCCGTGACGGGGGTCGCCATCATCGCCTCCATCGTCCCGCGCTCCCATTCGCGAGCAACGACGAGCGACGTCAGCAGCGTTCCGACGAGCGTCATGACAATGGCGATCGACCCCGGCACCAGGAACGACCGGCTTGTCAGCTCCGGATTGAACCAGAAGCGCTGCTCCACGGAAATGGGCGGCCCGGTCAACTCCGTTTCGGACTGCCGTTGCAGTTGCCAGTTGGCGACGGCGCCCTGGACATAGTTCTGGACGAGATTGGCGGTGTTGGGATCGGAGCCGTCGACAATCACCTGTACCTGCGGCCGATTGCCCGCTGCATAGTTCCTCGTGAAATCGGCCGGAATGACGATGATGCCGCGCAGGCGGGCGAGCACCAGATCCTCTTCGAAGAGCCGTCTATCGCGGCCGGTCGTTACCGAAAAATAGCGGGATCCCTGGAAGCTCGCCGCGAGATCATTCGTCAGCGGAGTCATTTCCTCAATCACCAATCCGACGCGCGTTCGAGTTGTGTCCAGCGAAACGCCATAACCAAACAAAAAGAGCAGGATCAGCGGCAGCACAAATGCAATCAGAATGCTGCTCGGATCGCGTATCACCTGAAGGCTCTCCTTCCGAACAAGCGCAGCAAAGCGACGGGCCCGGTTGGACAGGGACAGCGCGCTCGTTTTGGGGAGAGGGGCCGTCATGCCGCAATCCTTTCCTGCGAAGCCTGCACCAGCGCGATAAATGCATCTTCCATCGTCGGATCGGGGTTGTCGGCAGTTATGAACTTCGCTTTCAACTCATCTGGCGAGCCCAGAGCGATCGAACGGCCTCGATAGATCAGCGAGATGCGATCGCAATATTCCGCCTCATCCATGAAATGCGTCGTGACAAGCACGGTGACGCCCTTTTCGACGAGCGCATTGATATGCGTCCAGAATTCGCGGCGCGTGATCGGATCGACGCCTGATGTAGGTTCGTCCAGAAAGAGTGCTTCCGGCTCGTGCATGACCGCGCAGGCGAGCGCCAGCCGCTGCTTGAGCCCCAATGGCAGATCCTTGGCGGACATGGCGAGGCGGGATTCAAGATCGAAAATCGATGCCATCAGTTGGGTACGCTCGCGCTTGCGGGCACCGGTCAGCCCGTAGACGCCGGCAAAGAATTGGAGATTCTGTGCCACGCTGAGATCGCCGTAGAGCGAGAATTTCTGCGCCATGTAGCCGAGATGATTGCGTGCCTCGGCTGCGTCGCGCCGCAGATCGAAGCCGGCCACCCGTCCTTCACCGCTCGTCGGCTTGAGAAGGCCGCAAAGCATCTTGAAGGTCGTCGATTTGCCCGCGCCGTTTGGTCCCAACAGTCCGAATATCTGGCCGCGCGGGATCTCGAACGTGATGTTTTCGGCCGCCGTGAAGTCTCCGAAACGCTTGGTGAGCCCCTTCGCCTCGATGACCGGCTTGTCATCCTTTCTGGCAAGCGCTTCCTGCGCTTCCGCAAGCCGCGACCGGCCGCCTGGTCCACCACCCAACATGTCGATGAACGCGTCCTCGAAACGCGGCTCGGCCGGACTTATTATAGCTGCGCCGGCAGCGGCAAAGCTGGGTACCCGGCCTTCGGCAGTGACCAGCCTGATCGCTTCGCCCTGGATTACGCCATCGACGACGCCTTCCTCGTCCAACAGTTTGGCGAGCAGCTGACGGCGGCGCCCCGACACACCGGTCAACCGGGAGACACGGCCCTCGACCCGGCGCGTCAGTTCCTTCGGTTCGCCGGAAAAAAGCAGCCTGCCTTCATTCATCAAGAGAACGCGATCGCAAGCTTCCGCCTCGTCGAGATAAGCCGTCGACCACACGACGCCGATGCCTTCCTGCTTCAGGTTCTCGACCATCTTCCAGAGGTCGCGCCGGGAAATCGGGTCGACGCCAACGCCAGGTTCATCAAGGAGCAGAAGGCGCGGCTTCTTCAAAAGTGCGCAAGCAAGCCCAAGCTTCTGCTTCATGCCGCCCGACAGCTTTCCGGCAAGACGTCCGGTGAAGCGTTTCAGGTCGGTGAAGGTCAGAAGCTCATCGAAGGCAGCGGCGCGCTCGCTCTTAGGCAAGCCGCGCAAGTCAGCATAAAGATCGAGATTTTCCTGGACCGAGAGGTCCTCATAAAGGCCGAAGCGCTGAGGCATGTAGCCAATGGCCGCCTGGATGTCAGCCGCTCGGTCGCGCGTCCCGAAGCCCAGCACCTCCACTGTGCCGCTATCCGGAAGCATCAGACCGGTCATCAGCCGGATCAAAGTGGTCTTGCCCGCACCGTCGGGGCCTACGAGCCCCGTGATCTCACCGCCGCGGATCGAGCCCGAGATTGCGTCCAGCGCCGCTTTCGCCGTGCCAAAGCGCTTCGTCACGTCGGTCAGGCGACCGAGTTCGACGATATCGCGCGGCTTTTCCGAGTTACTCATTTTTCTGCCGTCTGCAATGAAGGCAAGCGCAGCGTCACGGGCATGCCCTGGCGAAGATCCGGGCCGGGTTTTTCGATGACGACGCGCAGGCGATAGACGAGGTCGGTGCGAAGTTCCGGCGTCTCGACCGACTTCGGCGTGAATTCCGCGACTGGAGAAATAAAGCCGATCGTGCCGTCATAGGCTTGATCCGGCTTTGTATCGGAGGTCACCTTCACCTTCATGCCCGGATGAATCCGGCCAAGATCCGTTTCGGCGACATAGCTGCGAATCCAGACAGGTTCCGTCAACGACAGCACATAGACCGGATCGGCGGATGACACGATCGCGCCCGGTTCCTTGATCCGCGACAGGATGATGCCGTCGTTCGGTGCGAGAAGCTGCGTATCGGCGAGCGATGTCCGCGCCGTTTCGAGGGTTGCTTCGGCAGCCTTCAGCTGCGCCGCCGCCGCCGCAATATCCTCGGCGCGGCTGCCCTCCTTCAGCAGGGCGAGCGCTTGCTTTGCGGATTCGGCGCGAGCTGCAGCCATCGCTCTTGCGGCCGTCGCCTGATCGAGATTGGCCTGAGAGATCGTGCCCTGAGGTCGCAACTGCCGGGCACGGTCATAAGCGAGGCTGGCGTTCTCCAGGTCGGCAAGGCTTTCGTTGTAGGATGCATTTGCCTGCGCAATCTCCGTCGCTCGCGGACCGGCCTTGAGCTTGTCGAGCGTAGCACGCAACGCGGCAACATTCGCCTCGGCGGAGCGAACCGCGTACTCATAGGGCTCCTCGTCCAGCCGGGCCAGAACAGCGCCGCGCTTTACGGCGTCTCCTTCATCGACAAGTGCTTCTTCAATTCGGCCGTTGACCCGAAAAGCGAGCGAGACCTGGCGGATATCGACATTGCCGTAGAGCGTGAAGTGCTGTTCGCCTTGCTGGGCCCAGCCGAGCCTGGATGGCACGTCGTACCACCACCCGGCCGCAGCCGCGCCGGCAAGAAGGATCGCAACCGGGATGGCCTTGTTCATTCTGCTTCTCCTTTCGCCGGTTCGAGCGCGGCGACAAGGTTGCGTGCATGATCTTGCAGCTTTGCGAGCTGCTCCTCGCCAATGGAATCCCATTCCATCTGCGCGAGCACTGCCGCGTTTGCCATCCGGAAAACCAGAAGGCTGCCAACGAAGGAGAGGCTGCGCAAACGCACGTTTTCGGAGGCGGGATCCTCTTTCAAGATCGTGCCGATCAGCCTCCGCCCCATATTGATCATCGGTCCCATGATGCCGGCATAGACCCTTTCGAAAGCCGCCGTCGGCTCCAGCTGCTCGCGGATGATGAAGCGTGCCCAGGCTTCTGATTCCTTGCTGACGAAAAGAACGACCATCGTCTGCACGATCTCCGTCAGAAATAGCCGCGCTTGGGCGACACTGAGCGGCGTGCCGGTTTGATCGAGCTCCGCAAGGTAGCGGCCAACGCGCTGGCGTATTTCGGCCACGTGTCCGGCGACCACTCCCGCGAGATGTTCGGCGGTTGCGATGTAGAGCCCTTCCTTGCTTCCGAAGTAGTAGGGGATGGCCTGCAGATTCACGCCTGCCGTATCGGCAAGCTTGCGTGTGCTGGCGCCGTCGAAGCCGTATCGGCCAAATACATCAAGCGCCGCCGAAAGGAGCTTCTCGCGGGTGGCGTCGCTTCGGGTGTCTGCTCGTGAATTGCTGATGTCTTTCATAGTGCTGCAATACGCCAATTCCGGTTTTCAGTCAATCGAATGAATTATATTAAAGGAACGCAGCGATTCCGCAGCCATTCCGATAGGGACTGCCGAGTTTGTCGGCGCCACAGAAGGTGCGACGGCCTTCGAGAAGCATTCCATACCAGTCTTCACCACCCGGCGCGGAAACCTTTTCTCGTTGGAGCCATGGACGATGTCACGGCCCGCGTGCTCTAGACCTCTCGGAGAGGTAGAGGAATTAACCCGGCAGAAGCCGCTATGACGATGGCCTCTGGAAGTGTGCGAACTCCGAGCCGTTCCATTAAATGCGCGCGATAGAGTTCGACGGTGCGGGGACTGAGGCCGAGTTCTCTCGCAATCGTCTTGTTAGTGCCGCCGCGGATTAGCCCGTCCAGAACCTCGCGTTCACGAGGTGACAGACCGCCGATACGGGCTTGCGCGTCGTCGCTCGCGCGTGGTGGCTCCCGTAGCTCTGCAAGTGCTGATGCCACCGCGGTCAACAACGTCTCCGGCGCGCAAGGGGCCTGCAGTACGTCCGCTGCGCCGGCCTTCATCGCCTGGATCGCAAGCCTGACATCGGTGTTATAGTCGCCGACGACAATGACCGGGAGGTTCATCTGGCGAGCCTTTAGTTCCTTCGGGAACATCACGCCGCCCTCAGGCGAGCCGGCGGTGTCGAGGAGCACGCATCCGGGCACGAGCGCCGGGGCGACCTCCAGGAACTGCCGGGCGGACGCGAACGCCTTCACCTGGTAGCCAGCCTCCTGAAGGATCAGAATGCGCTGTTCTCGCGAACCGTCCTCGACGTCTATGACATAGACGAGCGGCTCGTCGTAGCGTGTGACATCCTTGGCGATTCCGCCGACCCGGCGGATCGCCCCGTGTTCGTCCCGGATCGGAAAGTGCGTGTCGCTGATCCAGCGCACGCTCCCGTCAGGCCTTATTATCCGATACTCCTGAACGATGACCTCTCCCTTTTGCAGTACCGCATCAACGGCAGCGATCACCGCCTGACGGTCCTCCGGGTGCACGGTTTCCAAAAAGCGGCCAAGGTCCCCTAGAACGATATCTTGCGACTCGCCCCAGATTCGCATGAAGGCGGGGCTCAGATATTCCGGCTGTTTCGACGCCGCGTCGAGGATCCAGAGCACATCTGCTGAGTTCTGTGCAAAGTTCCGAAAACGTTCTTCGCTCTCGCGCAGACGCTGTTCGGCAAGCATTAGAGAGATGACGTCCGCGGCCTGCCTGGCATAAAGGTCAGTCAGATGCAGGGCGCGTTCGGATGGCCGATGCGGCTTGCGAAAATGGGTGGACAACACGCCGAGGCGCGCACCGTTACGGTCGATGAGAGGGGTCGACTGCACGGCTCGAAAGCCAAACTTTTGGGCGATGCCCCGGTAAAATGCGAAGCCGGGATTTCTTAAGACGTCTTCGACAATGATCCGGTTGCCCTGCTTCAGCGCCTGCCCACAGGCCGAAGTGTCGCTGGCGTCGATTGTTCGGAAGTCAGTGAGCAATTCGTCCGCGAACCCGCTTTGTACTACAACACGGAGGGTACCGGTCGCGGCATCATAGAGCTGCACGTCACCAAAGTCCGCGTGCTGCAGTTCCATGATCGCATCGAGCACCTCCTCAAGCGGCCCCGTTGTGAGCATGAGCGCGCCCATCGCACCGCCTCCGCTGGTGACGGCGACACTGCTCGGCGGGCTGGAGCCCAGTGGGTCGGTGCCTGTCGATTGAGTACGCATGCAAAACGAATGCCCGTAACGTGAGTGCACCTCGCAAGCACGGAACGCTGCGCCAACTACGTTTACTGAGAGTTGCAGTCGGCAAGAAATAAGGCCATCCTCGCTCACAGGCCCTCACACCGGCAGGCGGCCTCCACCTGCGAGATCCGGAATATGCAATCTACGCTTTCCTTCGGTTCACGACAAGGTTGCGCAAACGCTAGGACCAGCCCCTAAGCGAGGACCGAAGCGCAGAGCAGCGCGGACGCGCTGGAACGCTGGAGGCTGGATCGGGAGAACGAGCCCTGCGATCCCAGGGCTCGAGGTTGGGGTGGCCGCTTTGCTTCCGTCGTTAAATTCGACGTGACTCGCTGCGCTTGCAATTAACGCCTTCGATTTACAAAGGTTCCTTGTGCCCCGCGATATGCGCGATGGACCTGCTTACCAAAAGGGTAAGAAAGCGCGTCCATCGCGTTTCCGGCTACAAGCTGCCTTCCAAAAGTTGTAGCCGCGAAAGCGGAACGCCAAACTGGGGGAACTACAGTCCGCAGGTTCGCCTCGCGTTCCAGCCATACAAACTGGCGGAAACCCACTCGGTTCCCGGCGTCCGGTCGGCGTCGTCGTCGGCTGCGGTCCCTTGCCTTGCAGATGGCGCACCCACGCTAGAGCCATTTGGGCACTTCCACCCGCGCATGATTGCGAAGCTGGTCGACCAAGGCGTTGGCATCTGCATTCACCGAGATCGAGTGTCTATGCGCTGGCGGCAGAAACTTGGTGTCGACCATGTGGTCGATGAACTGGAGGAAGGCGTTAAAGAAGCTGGCGGAGTTCAGGAGGCCGACCGGTTTGTCGATTTCGGAAAGCTGGTTCATAGTCCAGACCTCCATCAGTTCCTCGATCGTGCCAATGCCGCCCGGTAGTGCGATGAAGGCGTCGGCGAGTTCCGCCATGCGCTGCTTGCGGAAGCGCAGCGTCGGGGCGATTTCGCTTGAGGTCAGGCGAGGATGGGAATGGCCACGCTGGTGCAGGCTTTCGGTGATGACGCCATGGGCGTCACCACCGGCTTCGAGCACGGCATCGGCAATGATGCCCATCAACCC
>NZ_JBNDHS010000105.1:0-18710 GCF_056755095.1 Rhizobium sp. SVR5-9E
TAGAGATGAGCGGTGGCGGTATCGTCACCGCTTCGTACGAAGACTGCAAGATCAAGGATCCTGAGCAGTACGAGTACATCAATTGGCTCGGCGCGAGGCTGAATGGTGGTTATCGCTGGCGGCAAGATGCTTGACAGTCTGCCGCCGCTCAGAGGCGCCAAGGTGCAGCTTGGGCTGACAACCCTCGACGACTATTTCCAGCCAATGAGCAATGTTATCCCGGTCTGGACCGGAACAGCATCCCATGTGGCTGAATCCAGCGCGGCAGTGCAGGGCAACGCATCGCCGACGCTGACGCTTTCGCTCTCGGTGGTCTCCGGCGAAACGACGCGCTCTCGCGCCTCTCGTTCGCTTTGGTCCGGGCCGCATCAGAAGGCAATTTCGCCAACCGACAAATTCTGCGACGGCACGGCACGCCTTTCTCGAGGCGTTCAGCCGGTCTGGCCTCACTATACATAGATGGTAGCTTCATGACGTTGCACGAATTCTTGCGCCTGCCGCATCGCTTTCGATGGGGCGGAATGGGCGGCGACGACTGCATTATGTTTCTTGGGTCGTGGATCGCAGAGCTTACCGGCACGGATCCTACAGCCTGCGTCAGGGGAACATACCGCGACGAGCAGGGCGCCCTGGCAATCCTAACGAAGGCCGGTGGCGCCGTTCCACTCATCGCCGGCGGCATTGAGCCCATGGGATGGGTGCGCACTTCGAAGCCAACCAGCGGGGACGTTGGTGTCGTCCTCGCTCCCTCTGGCCTCGACGGCAAGATCAAGGAAATCGGCGCCATACGTTTCGGGCCTCTTTGGGCGCTTCTGGCACCTGACGGCGTTCGCTCCAAGCACCTCGAATTCATAGCCGCATGGCATCTACCGACCGCCAACAGCGGAGCATAATCTCTTGAGCCTCCATCACAGAATGATGCTCCAGCGCTACGGCCTGGCATGCACGACTTCGCTCTATAGCGAAGTTCTTTTCGATCCGATCTTTACCCCACTTTTCACGGCGCTTTTCACACCCATTTTCGGCGCTGGTACCGCGCTGACGTCGTTTGCGGTCGGGCTGTCAACGGCAATCGCGACGACGGCGCTGACGATGGGCATTCAGCTTCTACTGGCGCCAAACGTGAAGACGCCGAAGCCAGAAGACGGCAAGGTGCCGAAGACGCAAGCGATTCCTTACCGTTGGTGGGGAGTTGGCCGCACCCGCGTGGCTGGCGCCTACATGCTGTGGGAGGCGAAGGGTAAGAGCTTGTGTGCGGTTCAGGCTATCGCGGGCCATCGTATCAAATCTGTCAACCGCTACTATTTGCATGACGACGAGGTCACCCTTGCCGCGCTAGGCTACGTTAACGGCCTGGCCGACGGCAGATATGGCGACCAGAAGGTTATCATTTATTCTCGCGTTGGCCTTCCAACTGAGACACCGTATGTAGCCATCGTTGACGTGCTCGGAGAGCTATGGACCGATGACCATCGCGGCGACGGACAAGCTTCTGTTGCCTTGCTCGCCGGTTCTCCGAAACAAGAAGATTTCCAGAAGCGCTTCCCGTACGGGGCGCCGTCTCTTTCCGTCGAAGCTGACATGGCACTTTGCTGGGATTTCCGCGATCCAACGCAAAGTCCGACAGATCCCACGACGTGGAAGTGGACACAGAACTCTGCCGTTATTCTCGCTTGGCATCTTTGCTTCAACGAATTCGGCGAAGGCTTAGACTATACGAAGGCTCTTCTGCCGGTTCTCGATCTATGGATCGAAGAGGCCGACATTTGCGACGAGAATGTGCCGCTCAACGGCGGCGGGACGGAAAAACGATATCAGTGCAACGGTTTCGACACGACAGAGAACGGCCCAAAGGCGGCCACGAACGCGATTCTCGCATCCTGCGATGGCCACCTTGTAGCTCGGGGCGACGGCGCGCGCATACTGACTGTTGGCAAATTCCGCGAAAGTCGCTGTGGCGTGATAACCGACCCCGATATCGTTGGTCACAACATCCAGTACGACGTTCTCTTCGAAGACGAGATCAACAGGCTCGTACCGAAATTCACCTATCCGGCCACGGACTATTCGACGTGCGATACGGACTACCTCGAAGACACCGACGCGCAGTTGAAGGCAGGTCGTGTCCTTTCGCAGGAGGTAGAGTTTTCGTGGGTTCACCAGTGGCGCCAAGCGAGGCGACTGGCGAAGCGCGAGTGGTTGCGTCTTCAGCAGAAAACCAAAGGGTCTATCGACGTTCGGCTGTCTGGCATCAACGCAGTCTATAACCGTTGGAACAGACTCGAGACTCCGAATCGCCTCCCACGGCTGGACGGCAAGATCGTTGAAAACAGGCGTGCGCTGCTCTCGCTAACGCGCGGCGGTTTTTCGATGGATATCGTCAGCCATCCTGACAATATTGATGAGTGGACTCCTGCGACTGACGAGGGGCAGCAGCCACCAGTTCCGCCGGCGCCCAACGCGGCAGGTCTGGTCACTCCGGTGGTTAATCTCGTCCAAGCTGTTCCAAGCGGCAGCACCGTCTATATTCGCGCCATCATCATTGATCCTGAGGATGACAGCCTAACGCCGGTAGTTCGCTACCGTGTTGCCGATACCGGGTCCGGAGTGCCGGGCGCGTGGGTGCAGCAGCTATTTCCCGATGCGCCTCCGGTCACCGGATTCGTGACTGTCAACACCAACGTCGTGCCCTCAAACAAGCTCCTAGATGTTCAGGTGGCATTTAGATGCTCGAAGGGCCGATATTCGGACTGGTCCACTACGGTCAGCATAGCCTCAACGGCAGATCCGACGCCCCCAGGCACACCGACCAACATGTCGGCTGTGAACTCCCTCGGGACAGTCACGGTTAGCGCTCAGGCCGCCAACGACAACACGGTTCGCCTGATCTTCAAGCGCGGCACGACGGCACAGAGCTTTGCCGCCGCGACCCAGATCGCAAGCTACACCGTCTCGGCAAATCAGGTGATCTCATTCCCCGACACGCCGGGCACGGGCACGTGGAAATACTGGTGTGGAGCTGAAAACGGCTCCGGCGTGGCATCCACCGCTCAGGCATCGGCGACGGTAGCCGTTTAACCAACCTGAAATCGAAATGTTGCGCTCCGGCAGCTAGCCAGGGCGCCTTTTTATGGAGCCGTCATGGCAGAGAACGCAAATACCGTCTGGGCTGATGGCCCTGCGGGGACTCCCTATCAGCCAGAAAAGTCGCGCATTCGCGCGTGGGGGACGTATCTTGAATCGTTCGTGACCGCGATCGGGGCCAACGCAGGGACGATATTCCAGACGCGCGCCGATCTGTTTGCTGACCTGGCGCACGCAGCCAATACGATGGCATGGGTAGTTGATGATACAACTGCGGCTTACAACGGCATCTACCAGAAATCCGGTGTCTCCGGCTCTGGTTCGTGGACGAGGCTCGGCGATCTGGCTTATAGCTTCATCACTGCGGTGGATGCTGGAGCCGGCACGGCGAATGCGATTATTGCAACGAGCACCATACCAATCAGCTCGTCGGCGCTGGTCATTATGAACGTGTTTGAGGCCAATACCGCATCGCCGGTGACGGTCGCATTCAACGGCGGATCTGCGCTCACGATCAAGACTAACACCGGCAATGATGTGTCTGTTGGCGGCCTCGTGGCCGGTATGCAACTGCTCGGCGTTGTGACTGGGTCGACCTTCCGCCTCGTAAGTGATCAAGTGTCATCGGCAGTTGTTGCCGCTGCTGAAGCGGCGGCAGACGCTGCTGCCGCGAGCGAAAGTGCCGCGGCGACGTCAGAGACCAACGCCGGCAACAGCGAGGATATGGCAGAGAAGTGGGCCAACAATCCCGAAGACGTTGTCGTTTCCGGCGGTCTGTATTCGGCTTTCCATTGGGCGCAGAAGGCCGCGGCGGTTGTTACCACTGGGATTGCCGCGGCGATCCATGCGGCTACTGGGAAGACTGCTCTCGATGATGCGGATGAGCTCGGTATCGCTGATAGTGGCGCCTCTTGGGTGCTGAAGAAGGTATCTCTCACTAACCTGATTTCGAGCATCTTCAAGACCACGCGGACGATTGCAAATGCGCGTTTTGATGGCTCGACGTTCGGGATTGTCTTGAATGGCTTCAAATACGCGCTCACGGGGACGCCTACGGCGGACAGGAACATTGCTCTTCCGAATGCTTCCGGGACGTTGGCGCTGATTTCCGATGCGAACGTCAAGGCATGGGTCAACTTCAACGGGGGCGGCACCCCCGCCATCGTCACGAGCAGCAATGTGTCTTCAATCACGGATAGGGGAACGGGACGCTGGACTGTTAATTTAACTGCTGCTGTCGCTGATGCGGACGCTGCAATTGTCGCCTCATCAAACAGCTCAGCTGGATCGGGAGGGACCTTGATTAGTGTTGATACGAGCGCGACCAAGACCGCTTCGGCTATTCCTATAATGGCTCTAGTTCTTTCTTCCGCAGTGACCGGCGGTATCGGTGACACTTCCGGCATTTCTGTCGCCGTTCTTAGGTGAGGTAATCCAATGACCGCATTCGATCCAAACAAGCGCATCATTTACCAGAGCGATGATGGCGGCGTTGCAATCGTCATTCCCGCCGATTGTGGCCTCACGATTGAGGAAATCGCAGCCAAGGACGTGCCGCCTAAGATGGTCTGGCATGGCACGGGTGTATTCGATGCCGACCCAGAGACAGGGGAGGCGGTAGAGCAGGGCGAGTGGGTTTCAACACCCCGACCTTACAAGATCATCGACGCCTCCGATCTCCCGGCCAATCGATCCGCGCGGGATGCGTGGACGGTTGATGAGGCCGATCTTACTGATGGAATAGGCGCATGAGCATCATCAAGATTGATCCAGTGAAAGCGGCGCCCACCGCCGATATGCTTTCTGCCGAGCTTGATCGTCGCCTTGCGCTGGGCTTCGACTATACGTTCCCCGATACGCGCGGAACGCATCATTTCGGCACCACGCCGAAGGATATGGATCGGTGGATGAATGAGGTCACGCCGTTGGCGCAGGCTTTCATCAACAGCGGAACTCCTGATGGGGCGATTGCCATAAAAACGGATACAGGACCAGTAGACGTGACGGCTGCCGAATGGCAACAAATCCTGCTCGCCGCCGCGGGTTACCGACAGCCGCTTTATCAGGACTATTTCGCCATCAAGGCGATGGGATTGATTCCGGCAGACTACGCGACAAACGCGGCCTATTGGCCTTCGGTGGGCTGAGTTCCGGCATAGGTACTGAGAGCTGAAAGCTCAGGAATACGCTGCGCCAATGTTTCCGCTGCCTGATCTGCAAAAGGCATGGAAATGTGATGGGAGTCCCGATACAGGAGTTTGCCTTCAACTGATGCTCTGCAGGTCTCTGCGTCACAAATCAAGTCGGTCAGATCTACATAGCTCGCCTGGCGGAAGGCCGAAACTTCGGCTCTTTCGATCTCCGCGAGGTGAATATCTAGCCCCGTTTCGCGCGCCACATCACATCGATCAGCCGGCACTCGCCACCACAACGCACGAGCTACGCAGGTGGGTGCGTCGTGCGTCAAGACCGGAACGTCACGAAGAAGGACGATATGGTCCGTGCTCGCCGATAGTGATCTGAGAGTCGAACGGAGACCCGCCGCCCATGCATCGTAAGTGAGGCGGTGGGGATCATCCTTGTTTAGTGCCCCCTGAATGTACGCGGCCGAGATTTGACCGACGATAACAACATCGGGGCGAATACTCTTGAGTTTCTCAAGGGCCTTTCTTCGCCACACTGAACACTCGTCGAATGGGCGCTTAAGGTTTGAGCTCCATACCACGGCGTCTGATGCGGCGCACGATGATTTGAGGAAAGTGATCAGCTTCCAGCCTCGCTTCTCGGCAAGGTCGATGAGCGCGGTAGACCACATTTCCGCGTGGGAATCCCCAAAAAGGGCTACCACGTGGTTCGCATCAGGTTTCCCAAATTCACAGGTATAAACCTCGTCGGATGTGAACTTGGTGACACAGGGCTTCCCATTCTGTCGGTAACCCGCAGACCGGACTTTGATGACGTTCTCAATGGCTTGGAATCGGCTATCCATACCAGAGTGCGCAGCCGCTGAGGCAAGGAAAACAGCCACGAGACTGAGTGCCATGGTGCCCGCCACTAGACATGCCGATCGGGGTCTAGTCGAGATTAATCCCGCGGACTGGCGTATAGGCAACTCAATAAAGCGGTATGATCCATAAGAGAGGATCGCCGTCAGGAGCAAGCACGAAACGATGGTCGTAGATCCGAGATGCGGATCTAACACCCTGGCAAAGACAATGACCGGCCAATGCCATAGATAGATCGAATAGGAACCCCGGCCGATCATTACCAGCGGTCGCGCGGAAAGCGCCTTCTCTAACCAGTTTCCGGACTTTTCCTTATCTCCCGCGGCTATTGCAAGAACGGTTCCGAGTACGGGAAACAGGGCGATCCAGCCGGGAAAAGGCATGCCGTCCGTCATGAACAGATACGAGCATACGATTGCCGCGATGCCGAGCATCTGAAGCAATCCGGTCTGCTTCAACTTCCTCGGTGCGATGATGGCCAATAGACCACCAGCGGAGAACTCCCAGATGCGGAAGGGAAGCAGGTAAAAGGCCACCGGCTGAGCGAGATGCGTGACGACGGCACAAGCCGCGAAAGAGAGGATAGTCGTCGCCAAGATGACGACGGTGCTCTTCTTGGTGAAACGCCGGCATATGATGAGAGAGACTGGCCAGATGAGATAGAAGTGCTCTTCGATGGCTAACGACCAATAATGAAGGAAAGGGCTCGCCGCCGCCTCCGCTCCAAAATAGTCGAGAGACTGATCGAGCAGATGGAAATTGATGAGATACGTCGCGGTGAACGCGGCGTGCGACAGGTACTCCCGCTGTTCTATCGGGGAGTAAATCAGATAGGACACGGCAAGGCTGGTCACAATGACCAGGGCCGCCATAGGCATCAACCGACGCGCGCGCTTGGCGTAGAAGCGCCAGAGATCGATGCCGCCTGTCTTTGAGAGCTCGTCATTCAGATGCGAGCTGATCAGGTAGCCGGAGATGACGAAGAATACGTCGACGCCGGCGAATCCTCCCTGGAAGTATGGGATGCCGAAATGAAAGGCTACGACGCCTAGCACCGCTATTGCTCGCAGGCCTTCAATATCGGGTCGAAACGATGGCTTCGTGGAACGGCTATTCTCGGAAAATTGCTGAAGCATGCGTTTTCATCTCATATTCGAGATGCAACTACCATTTGCCGAGGCATCTTTCCACAGTTGGACCGAGAGATTTTGGTGAGTAGGGAGACCCGGCGGGTCGTTGGGTAGGGCGGGTGCCGGGTCTCCAAGGGGTGCCTCGTTGGGGCACCTACAGACTATAAGCGCGCGTCGATCGCGCAACAGCAATGAAACGACACTAATAACCGCCGGTTAATATCCACCGGACGCGTCTCTGTCCGGCACACTCCAAGGACATCCCCATGAAACTCCCCGACGTTCGCCGGGTGCTTTCGCGCGCCTGGTCGCCGCAAATCAACAACGTCGGAACTAAGTCAATAACTTACGCGTGGCGTTCACAAACCATTCTAAAAAGTTGAAGCGTTCCGGCAATCCGACTTGCCGTCTTCCTTTATTGGTCAAGACAGCAAAATCTAAATCATCCCATCCGCGAAGATCGATCTTGAGCAAGCCTTGCTTTTCGGCTTCTTTCACAATCTCCAAATCGTTCTTTTCGTAACAGGTGACATTTAGTACGCCACCCGCATCGGCAGCGCGCTTAATCAATATCTGCACGTCCATAATCTCTACCACTGGTTTAGGCGTCTCTTTCCAGGACGTTTAGCGAAGTGTGAAGCTGCGCCAGTTTGACAGCCGGGCCTTCGCAAGCACGATCTGCGCCTCGCGGCCGAAAAATAGCGTAATGAAAATCAAAGCGATTGTGAAGAAATCCCAGAACATTCACGCACCTTATAATTGAGAGAAAGCGCCGACCAACTAGGCGCTGAAGATCTACCTCCCATATCAGGCGCAATATTGCCGGACATCGTAAGATACTGGGATGACTTGCCACTCTTCACGAACACCGTCTGCCTAACCCCAACACAATCTGCAGCCTCCCATGGATCGTGCGAAGTTCTTCGCGACGGTGCTTGAGGTGGAGACCCGGCATAGGGCTGGGGCCTTACCGGGTCTCCATGGCGCGCCGGGTCAGCCACCGGCGCAGCACATTCAATGCTGCGTTCGACGTCGATACACACAGCTTTAGGAAAAGGCGAGAACTGGTGCAGCCACAATGACCAGGGCAATAATCGAGGCTGCTGCCAGTTTAATTCTGCGGATACGCCGGGTACGCACACCAGTCCAGTCATAGACCATATCGAAGATCCTCATGATCATCGGGCACAAGCGGGAATCGACTTCCGGCATTGTGCTCACGCCAAGTCACCTGTTGCAAGTGGGACCGCCTATCGCGCCGGTGGCTTGCCTGAACCTTTCGACAACAATCTGGAGCTCAACAATGCAGGTCATCGACCCCGCAAACGAATTCGCACGTTCTCTCGCCAAGGTGCTTATCATCGAAGGCGGATATTCCAACAATCCGAAGGATCCCGGCGGCGCAACGATGAGAGGCGTGACGCAACGGGTCTATGACGAGTATCGCCGCTCGCATGGTCTGCCGCTCATGCCGGTCAAGAACATCAGCAATTCCGAGCTGGAAGCCATCTACCGCAAGAAATACTGGGACGAGATTAAGGGCGACAAGCTGGCGCCTGGCGTGTCCTGTGTCGTCTTTGACGGGGCAGTGCATTCCGGCGTTGCGCAATCCGTGAAGTGGGTGCAGCGCGCGCTCCAGGCGATGGGACTGTATCAGGGGCTCATAGATGGCATTCTCGGGCAGGGGACGCTCTTGGCGCTCGGCGGCGTCAACGACAACGACAGCCTGATCGCGCGTATCCTCGATCGCCGCATGGCTTTCCTCAAGGCGCTGAAGACGTGGAAGTCGTTCGGCAAGGGCTGGACGGCCCGCGTCAACGGCGTGCGTGCGGTCGGGCAGGCGTGGGCAACCGGCTCGGTTGGTCCCGAGATCGAGTATGTAGCCGGCGGCGAGGCCAAGGCGCTGATCTCCGATGCCAAGCCCGCCCCGGTGCTTGCGGTTGCGGACGCGACAACGGGCGGCGGCATTGGCTCCGGCACGCTCGCCGGCACGCTGCAGCAGGCCCAGGATCAGTTGACGCCGCTCAGCACGAGCAGCGAATTCATCGGCAAGGTGGTCGCGGGGCTGATCGTCGCCAGCGCTGTGCTGACAATCGGCGGCCTTGCCTATCGCTGGTATGCGAAGCGCAAGAGGGACGAGCTGCAAGATGCTCTCGATCTGAGGGTGGCGGTCAATGCTCAAGCTGCTGCCTGAATGGCTCAAGATCGGCGCGGGAGCGGCGTTGGGCGCTCTCGTTGCCATCTACCCTGCAATCCTCGTCGGACGCTCTGAGGGGCGTCAGCAGGCCGCGACACAAGCGCTGGAAACCGCGGTCAAACGCTTTGCCGAAAAAGGAAAGATCAATGGTCAAGTCTCTTCTCTTGATGCTGCCGCTCTGTGCAATGATTTCGGGCTGCCAGACAGTGACAAAGCCGACTGCATGCGCCGGGTTCGAGAAGCTTCAGCCAAGCCTTGAGACGTCGGTCTTCATCCTCGAGACCGATCGGCCGTTTGCCAACCAGGTGGCATCA
Source organism: Rhizobium sp. SVR5-9E (assembly GCF_056755095.1). Taxonomy (NCBI): domain Bacteria; kingdom Pseudomonadati; phylum Pseudomonadota; class Alphaproteobacteria; order Hyphomicrobiales; family Rhizobiaceae; genus Rhizobium; species Rhizobium sp. SVR5-9E. The sequence goes on from NZ_JBNDHS010000105.1 coordinate 9,731, forward strand.
CACAATCGCTTCGGCGCCTCTCAGGGCTGCTGGTAGCAAGGGCCCGGCCTCACAGGCTGGCCGGACCCTCCCAATGCCGCCTCATGGCTTATCGAGCACGGCGGCGGCGAAATAGTCGATCGGCTTTCGCCGGTCAAGCAGGGATAGAGCATTTGAAGGGCAGGGGCGGCGCATAGATGGCGGATGATATGAACAACAATGATGCACACCGAGTTTATACGGATGCAGTAACCGCCCAGCTTGGCGAGCGGGTGACCAATCTCGGGCGCCGGCAGACCGATCTTGAAGCGGAGATGCGGGCCGGGTTCAAAGGTATCGACGCCGCGGTTACGGCGCTGGCGAACGAGACCAGATCATCGATTGCAGCTCTGTCAACGAATCTGGCAGAGCGCAACAAGCCGCAATGGCAGGCCCTTGGTGTGGCGTTGACCTTCGCAGCCATGCTTGGCGGCCTTGCCTATCTCCCGATCCGGGAAGCGACCAGCGACCTGAAGCAATCCGTCGGGATACTCGCAGAGAAGATGGTGACGCAGAGCGAGCTCGAATGGCGCACACAGCGAAGCGCCGAGGATCGCGCCAGGACGGACGGCAGCGTGAAAGAGCTTCGTGACGCCCAGGTACCGCGGGAAGAACTCGATCGCGTCTTCGCCAGCTATGACCAGCGGTTCACCGACCAGCAACGGCAGCTCGACGACGTAAAGCAGGCGCAAGGCAACGTCTACGGTGCGAGGGATATCCTGCTTGACCTCAGAGAGCGGATCGACCGCATCGAGCGTCAGCGGCTCTCTGGGGGGCAGACAGGGCCCTCGCAATGAAACGTGGAAAGGCGACCAGGGGGCTCGTCCAAAAATGGCGAGCCTCCTCCAAAGATGGCGAGCCCCTGGTCTTGCGACCACGGATATTGGGAAAACGTGGCCGCCACGCGCCGGGCTTGGTGGCTACAGCTCCTAAACTAAAACTCAAGCGGCGCCCGCTCGTCAATAATCAATTGGAGTGATGCCAGCCGTGATCGAGGGATCGAGGGCCCGCCCCTAGGCAGGCGAGCCCCGCCGCGTCGAATGGTTCCGTCGAACCAGCAGCGTGAACCCGGTTAGTGTCCAGCCAGACCGAATTCGATGTCAGATTGCCATATGGTTCTTTCTCGTCAAGGTAGTATAGTGAGAAAGACAACACACCGCCGAAAGGCAGACGAACAGCGTGTTAGTACCGTATCGCACATTCGCGATTGCTTACGTTATGCCAGATGAGTATCGTCTGTAGGTGGTGGGTACCTTAAGCTTCAGAATCCGGGAGGAGCCCGATGGAAAGCGTAGGTACAGGCACAATTCATGTAGCAGCTCCCTCGACTGAAGATGTACGAGAGCAGTTGCGGCGCATCCTCTCAAGTGAGGTTTTTTGTCTTCCCCAGCGAGGGCGCAAATTCCTTCAGTTCGTCGTAGACGAAACGCTGGAAGGTCGAGACAAGTATTTGAAAGCGGCGACTATCGCCCAACAAATCTTCGGTCGTGATACATCATATGATGCACAGATCGATCCCTGTGTCAGGATCGAAGCCCGCCGAATTCGGCGAGAACTTGAGCGCTACTACCTCATAGCCGGGTTGAATGACAGGATTATCATCACGATCCCAAAGGGTCGCTATGTTCCGGCGTTCGCCACTTGTGCTCGGCAGCCGGACGGCGATCCTTTGCCTGTCCTTGGTCGCATCCGGCGCTTACGTTATTCGATCGCAGCGGGCGCGACTGCCATCATTGCTGCGGCGCCTTTGGCCGTCCCTTTGGTGCACCAAGCCAACTATCCCGCAATAGCGGTGCCGATCCTCGTGGAAAGCCGCCCGAGCGTGATGGTTGAACCCTTCGAGCGCTCCGGTCCAGATTACCGATCCGAAGCCCTTTCTCAGGGCATATCCGATGCGATCATCGACAAGCTTGCCAGGTCCAACGACATCGTCGTCCTTGTCGACATGTTTCGCGGTACGAAGGAGCGCCGTATGGCCGATCCAACCTATGCGCTTCAAGGCCGCATTCAGCTGGAGGGCGATCACGTGCGCTCAACTATTCGTCTAGTGCGCCGGGCCGACGGAGCGGTCATCTGGGCCAACAAATACGATTCTAATCTTTACAGGGGGGCCTCGCAGGCACGGCGACTTCGCTCGCAGAAGACGTTTCCCCGAAAATTGAGCGCTCACTGGCGGCAGATGAGGAGCGCTAGCGCCAAACTCTTGATGGAAACCGTGCGCCGCCAGGATCGGCTGGGCGCTATTACTGTCGTTTGCAACGAGATAGAATTACCAGTGCGGCCTCCATCCAAAATAGATGGCGATCGAGAGCACAATCTGGGCACCTGCCAAACAAGCCACGATGACGCAGGCTATAGCATACAGGATGATCCTGAGAATTCGTCGGAGCGTGACTGACGAGGTTTTTCTCCCCCAATCTCTTGCTGCCGGAATATGAAATCTTCGAACTTCAGGTTTAATCAGATGCATATCTGGCCCTCTTTCCGCCATGTCGACCAAAGGGCTCGAACCACGGCGCAAGGGGTGGATTTTGGGATTGACGCCGTGGCTTGTCATGACGCTGTCTTGGGGATGACAGCCTCAACAAAGGTAGAGCGCAATCCCTGTCGTCCAATTGTCAGTTATCATTACTCAGAGGACGAGGGCCCGCCCGTTGAGAAGGCGAGCCCCTGTCCCCCGACGCTATAGTATTCCTCGAAGCCTGCAGCATGTGGAACTACGATAAGAACCGGTGGCCACGCGGTACCAGCTTGAGGGCGCTCGTCGCTGGTGGTTGGGTCTGGAAACACTGCCGCGCGGCCATACCAACAACGAACTGAGCCTCTCCGGCGTTCCTGTGCGCTAGCGTACCAACGAAAGAGACCCCGCTGGATAGTGAAGAGCGATAGCGGGGTCAGCTCGCCAGTGTGACTGGCTGGATGCGCTGGCGGGCGATGCCAGAACGCGCCTCCGCCGAGTGACTGCGTCGAGGGGAACGAAGGGCTCGCCTGTGCTGAAAGCGAGCCCTTGTTACGCCTCGCAGGTTGCGCGAAACCCGGGCATGGAATCGGTCCAAGCAGCAGACCAACTCCGAATGCACATTGACAGATAGTTTTCCCGTGGCAAGCCTTAATGGGGAAGATGTCGAACAGCGCCACAGCGGTTAAATATTCGACCAAGGGGCTCGTCCAAAGGGTCGCGGATAGGCGAGCCCCTGGTCTTCGGCGGCCTCGGATATTGGGTAACGTGGCCGTCACGGCGCTGTGCCGGGGAGGCTTCAGCGCCTAAAAATTAAAAATAGGGGGCCTGCTCGTCAATAATCAATTAGGGTTAGGATCGAAGGGCCCGCTCCTACGGAAAAGCGAGCCCTTGCCGCGCCTAATGAGTCCCCTAGCCATTAGGCGCGGGATTGACCACGCGGCACCCGGAGAGGGGTGTCATCCGGTTGAACAGGAGGAACTGCCACGCGGCCAAGTGTGCTAAACAAGGCTAGTTCTGCAATGTTCCCAAAAAGTCTCGTCCAAGCGGGGCAGAAGCCTACCGCGGCCTAGCTAATCACGATCAGCATTAGCAAGTGTTCCCGTTCGATACCGGACGGACAAAAAGGACCCCGCAAGTGGGGGCGGGGTAAGGTGGCCAGCACTCGCCGGCTGGATGCGCTGGCGGGGTAATGCCTGGCGCATTCCGCCTCATCAACGAGCCGAACGGCTGTTCGTTGCGGTCCGTTAACGTACCCTCAACAGAAAGCCCTGCCGAAGCAGGCAATTCGACGAAGGATCGCGCGGCCTCCCAGAGGGCAAGGAAGGGGCAAAACAGTAAGCCACGCCACGCGATCCCAACACTTAACGTCGAGATGCCGCTGCTGTTCCGGTCTGGTAGCGTACTCAATCGTGCCGAAGCTGCTGTTCGATAATCTCGCGTGCAAGTTCTGTCACGCCACCGTCGTCGACTGGACCGGTGTCCAGCAGGGAGACCGCTAGCTGATAGATTGTTTGCTGATCCTGGGTGGACAAGACGCCTTTCTCCTCAAGATGCAGCATCAAAGCTGCAAAGAGTGCTGAAGTGGAAAGGGAAACGGCCGATGAGCAGACGAGGGCAGGATCTATGCTCACATCAGCATCGATATTTTGCGCTGGAAGGCGCCGTTGAGGCGATTTCTGAAAGCGTCGGCTGAACTTTAGCATGACACGTTCCTCCCGAAACGGACGCACAGTGTCTGACATAGACATTAGAAACAGCTAAAGCACAGGCAAGTTCCGGTCTAGGATCGTAAGATGATCCGTTATCCGAATAGGCCGAACAGCGCCGCCAAGCTCCCGATGACGCCGGCAATCGCTCCAAGCATGGCGAGCGCCATCACCGGCCACATCCACCAGTCAGGCCCGCGCGGCTCTCCCTGATCTTCCGGCATCATGGTGGCAACACCCCATGCGGAGGCAGTCCGCGATAGTTCAGCGGCTGATGCTTCCGGCAATACCAGAGCGTGATTGCACTGCTCTCTTCGAACCCATAGCAGCCCCATTCCGTGCAGCGGATGCCGTTGGCGTCCTCATTGTCGCAATAGTGCTCGACATGGACATTTGCGCCTGGCGCGCTCGTATGACCTTCGATACTCATTTATTCCCCACTGGCGTAATAGCCGAATAGCAACCTCCCCGCCTTCTTTCCACAGGATGTGCATTTCAGGTGCGCTTCTATGCTCTCGATCAGCGCGTGTCGTTTCCCGTACGGCAGATCCCGCCTGTCGAATGGCCGCTGCTCCCCGCAGGCTAAGCATTTCGCGACGATATCAACGTGTTGCGGGCAGACGTGGATATAGCCTGGTGTCCAATCCGGTATCGGCACAAACCGACGCATGCGGCATCCGTTCCTCGTTCCAAGGTCAATTGCCCTGAATTGGTGAAAGGCGGCCGCGACGCCGGTGGGTAGTTTCAGATCAGTGTCGGTTCGGGATCGGGATCGATCTCTTCGATGATATAGGGGCTGTCGTTCTTCGGCGATCCGACCTTCCTGTCGATCGGCCACATCGTCATCAGTTCGGACGGGAACGGCTTCATCAGGTCGTTGGGATCCGGCTCTGGAGAGAGCCAGCGGTCATAGTCTTCGTGATGCAAAATGACTGGCATGCGGTCGTGGATCGCGGCCATCATATCGTTCGCCGAGCAGGTGATGATGGCGAACGTGCGAATTTCAATGCCCGCCTGATCTCGGAAAGTCTCCCAGACGCCGGCAAGCGCAAAGGGCTTTCCCGACTTCATGGCAACGGCATAAGGCTGCTTGTTCTTGCCGGTGCCGAAGATGTCTTTCCATTCGAAGAAGCCGTCGATCGGTACCAGGCAGCGCCGCGAGCGATAGGCGGACTTGAACATGCCGTTGGTGGCAATGCCTTCACAGCGCGCGTTGATTGGTGGCGGCCTTCCGCCTGGCTTCATCCAGCCCGGCATCAATCCCCATCGGGCGCTGACAAAGATGGTGCCCATGGTCACCGGCTCGCGCACCAGGTCTTTGATGATGATCGGGTAATCGAGGGAAGGGGCGCCATTATAGCGCGGCAACTGATTTGAGAGGCTGAGCGCACCCTTCCGATCGGCGAACGCGAAGGCGTCCATCATGCTTTCGAGATTGGTCTTAATGAATATGCGTCCGCACATTTTGAGCTCCTTCGTTCTCAAAATGTTCACGTTGGATCGAGGAGTCAAGGGCGCTCGCCGCTAGGTGACCGCTTACGGCCCGAAGCGGTCAAACCTAGTCCTTAGAACCAATGATTTTTCATTCGACTAAGGAAGTCTTTTGACGTCGCTGGGAATCCAGAGGTATCCCCTAAAACCGCATCAACACCGCATAAAGGACAAAGCGCTGTAGTCTCAGCGTCAACCCATTCCTCAATCTCGCACGGCTCAAAAACCGCGCAGCAGTAGAAGCAGCCGCAACGTCCACTCGATTCTATTTTCTCCCGATGATTGGCTGAGTGCTTGTGCGCTTGAATTAGAACATCGTCCATGCGGTAACATTGCCACGCGAAGAAAAGACCGTCCAGTGGCCGCTGCTCATGCATCCGCGAGATGACAGGATTCGGCCCTAAGCATGCGTAATCGGGCGGTCCCACAAGAGGCAAGCTCCTAGTAAAGTCCCGGTGCAACCGGGATGAAGGGAGATGACGATGTTTTACGCTGCTTTGGACGTGTCACTGCGCTCAGTGGCAATCTGCATTATCGATGAGGCCGGGAAAGTCAGACTTGAGCGGTCAGTTCCATCGGACGTGCCTGACCTTGTTCGCTGCTTCAACGAGTTCGGCGAACCGATCCAGCAGGTCGGGCTCGAAGCTGGCACGCTCTCGCAGCACCTAACCTACGGCTTGACGGAGGCTGGCTTCGATGTCGTGTGTATGGAGGCTCGTCAAGTCAATGCCGCTCTTTCGGCCATGCGGAATAAGACGGACAAAAACGATGCACGTGGAATCGCCCAACTGCTTCGATCTGGTTGGTACAGCCGGGTGCATGTGAAGAGCATTGAAAGCCATTACATCCGAGCGCTTCTCACCAGCCGAAAGGTGATGCAGCGGAAATGTCTTGATCTCGAAAACGAAATTCGTGGGCTGCTCAAAGTCTTCGGAGTCAAGCTGCCGATACGTCTCAGGGGCGGTGCATTCGAGGAGGCCGTCCGCGGCACGATCGAAAGCGACCTGTCGCTCAGTCATGCGCTTCTGCCGATGCTAGAGGCCAGGCAAATGCTCCTCGAAGCTTTCCTCGAGCTAGATCGACGAGTGCGAAGAGCCGCCAACCAAGACGCCATTACAACACGTTTTATGAGTGTTCCAGGTGTTGGATACGTCACGGCATTGAGCTTCAAGGCTGCGGTCGACGACCCAACCCGTTTCAAAAGCTCGCGAACTGTCGGAGCCCACTTCGGACTGACGCCGCGGCGCTTCCAATCTGGCGAAAAAGACAATCCCGGCCGCATCTCACACGCTGGTGACGCCGATGTACGGGCGACGCTCTACGCTGCTGCCAATGCGATGCTTATGCGGTCGATTGCCTGGAGTAGTTTGAAAGCATGGGGTGTGCGCCTGATGAAGACAAAGGGACGGCGGCGAGCCATCGTCGCTGTTGCTCGCAAAATTGCCGTCTTGCTGCATCGCATGTGGGTCGATGGTACAGAGTTCCGGTTCCGATCGGAGGCTGCAGCATGATCTAACACAGCCCTCGAACCCGATCCTGGCCGGATCGTCCCATGCGGACGACGGGATGGATGAAGCCGATTATGTCCGCTGCGCTTCGAGCGCGTCCCAAAGCACGGCTTTCCAGACCCTGATCCCATGCATGCGTGCAGCGGCTCCGAACAAATGGAGCCAACAGACTGCGAAGAGAAGCGTGACCCGCGTGAACGATCAGGCCATCGACGAACAAAACGGAAAGAGCTTGACTAGAATGCCCGATTAGAGAAGCGGACAAAGGTGCCGCTATCGGTGGAGTTCTTCGACTATCTAAGCTAACCATTCGCATTCCGCTCTCTCAGGAAACTGCGAATGAACGACCTAGATCTATCCCATGATTTTTATGTCGAATGGTCTGCGAACGAGGACTTCAGTTCGGGCCGTATCTATCACATCGAACGAAACAAAGATGGCGGCTCGCTATCGAAAGGGGTTGGTCGCTTTTTCATCACAAGCGCGAGAATCCCACCTGAAGGCTACTTTCCTCACCGGCGGCTCGATTGTTTCGTATCCGACAGCGAGCTTGTTCCTAAGCCTGAGCAACTAGCACGAGATCTATTTCGAGCTTTGAGAGATCGCGGTTTGATTGACGAGCCGACATGGCTGAGTTGGCATGTTGCTGAAGAGCGGGGCGGATCCCCTTTCGGCGCGATTTACGATTGGGAATAACGTCCGCTCTTGGAGCGAAGCGGTTGATGTCGGTTATCGGCCCATTGCGGTCAAACGATCGTTCCTTAACTCAAGGGGTCGAAGCTTCATCCCAGCGCCCTCTTATCTGTCGTTCTAGTGCGTCGATAGCTTCCACCACGTCTTCATCCCGACCGGCGTAAGCGAGATGAGAGACGACTGCTAAAGCGGCATACTCTCCGCTGATCTTTCCCACCCCTTTCATTACCTCGATGGCCTCATCCGTCGTTACCTTGCCTCCAGCCGACAGTACCATCGGTATGCGAGATTTAAATGCACCTCTTCGCATAGGCGACGTTCCGAGCGGATGCCAAAGCAGTAGGCGACGAGCAACATGCGGATCATCAGTTCAGGATCGACCGACGGCCGACCCGTGTGACTGTAGAAACTCACCAGCTCTCCTCGAACCGCCGACAGGTCGACAAAACGGTCGATCGAGCGAAGCATATGATCAGCGGGGATGTGGCCTTCGATGGAAAACTCGTAAAACAATGCGGCCTGATCGACTTGCCTCGGTCCCAGCATCTGCTTCGCTCCACTTCAGATTTTGGAAGTGAATCAGTAATTTGCGGTGCGGGCAACCCCGGAGTTTTTCAACACAATCGGCCCGTAGCGGACAAGCGGTGGCTAATTCTCGATCTTCGGTAGCTTCAACCAGAGCCTCACCTGAAGTGCTAGATCGGGGTCGTTTACGAACCGCCTCAAAATCTCCTTTCCGGATGGGTTTCGGAATTTCTTGATGCCGTGCAAGAGCAACAAGCGGCTGGAGCCGTTCGTCCGGTCTTCCGCAAGTGCAACAAGCTCTGGCAGAGTTTCTCTTGTAACAGCGGCAGACAGAGCGACGGCTAGTCCGTCTTTCGCCCCGAGATTGAGTTCCTCGGTATCTCCAGGCGCGACAATACCCTTGCCGCCGCGAGCAGCCCTGTACTCCCGCACCAAGAGAGACCATATTGAACTCGATGCTTTAACCGCGAGTGCCCTCGCGAGACCTTGGCGTGTGCGGTCGGAATACGGCAGGGACAGATGGTGGGCAAGCACCGGTACCGCGTGGCTATAATCGGCGTTTGTATTGACCAAGTCCC
>NZ_JBNDHS010000106.1:0-18258 GCF_056755095.1 Rhizobium sp. SVR5-9E
TGGGAAGGGTGGTTGGCTTAGCGGTCGCGGTGAACCTGCCTTGTATCGGCTCCACGAGATCGCAGCGAACACGACCGACCCCATCTTTGTTGTCGAAGGCGAGAAGGATGCCGATCGCCTTGCATCAATGGGCTATCTGGCGACCACTGTTCCGAACGGCTCGTGGCCTGACGACTTGTCGGCACTGTCCGGCCGCACTGTCTATGTGTTGGCTGACAACGACACGGCCGGAGACAAGAAGGCGCAGACGGCGATCGATCGGCTTAGCGGAATTGCCACGGCATACCGCATTGATCTTCCTGGACTTCCTGAAAAGGGCGACGTCAGCGACTGGCTCGACGCTGGTCACACCCATGGTGAACTAGAGGCAATTTGCCTCTCAAGCTCTCCAGTTCCGGCGAATGATAACCGGATTACCGGCCCACGCATCATCTCGAGCGCGGAACTCGTCCGCGGCTTTATTCCTCCTGACTATTTCCTAGACGGTGTCGCTCAGAAGGGGTTCATCTATTCCATGACGGCCGCCACAGGGACAGGGAAAACAGCCGTTCTTCTTCTTATATCAAGGCTGGCTGCCGAGGGCGGAGAACTTTCTGGCCGCGAGATTGCCAAGGGCCGCGTGATTTATTTCGCCGGCGAAAATCCCGACGACGTCACGATGCGGTGGATCGGCATGGCGCATGAGACCGGCTTCAGCCCGGAAGAGATCGATGCGCATTTCATCAAAGACAGGTTCAGCGTTCCCGAAGCGATAGCATCCATACGGGCACAGGTTGAGGCGTTGGGAGGGTCCGACCTGATCGTTATCGACACCAGCGCGGCGTATTTCCACGGAACTGATGAGAATGGAAACACGGAACTCGGAAAGCATGCTCGCGACCTGCGTGCGCTCACCACGCTGCCGGGGCGCCCTTGCGTCATGGTGGCGTGCCATCCGACAAAGAACGCCGGATCCGACAATCTTCTTCCTCGCGGTGGCGGCGCGTTCATCGCTGAAATGGATGGCAACTTAACGCTCGCGAAGTCGGACGGCATCATTAAGCTCCACTGGCAAGGCAAACACCGCGGGCCAGACTTCGATCCCATTTCGATTGAGCTGAAGACAATCACAGCGCCGACTCTGATTGACAGCAAGGGCCGGCCAATCCCGACCGTCATGGCGCAGGCACTGACTTCTGGAGAGGTCCGCAAACTTGCGGCAACGTCTCGTAGGGACGAAGATGATGTGCTTTTGCAGATCGATCGCGATGCCGGTTTGTCCTTGGCCTCTATCGCCGAGAACTTGGGATGGAGGCGAGAGGACGGATCCGCCCATAAAGATCGCGCCCGCCGCGCAACGGACAAACTCAAACGAGACAAGCTAGTTGCCCATGAGGGGCGAAGGTGGAAGGTCACTTCGTCTGGACTTGATGCCCTGACGGACATCCGCGCCGAGCGTCACAGGGAGGCGAATGCCGCGCAATTCGCCGAGCGAGCAGCCGAGAAAGCCGCCGTGCGGGCGGCAAGATATGCCCCGCACGATCCGGGCGAAGATTGAGGCTTTCGTGCGGAAATCGTGCGGGCGCACGAAAACCCCGCACGACTATCGAAAAAATCGAAGAAAATACAATAAAATCAACGTCGTGCGGGCGCACGATTTCTATATCAAAACACACCCTGAACGATGGGGGGAATTCATTCCCCATCATCGTGCGTGCGGAACATTTCCTATAGCACGCACGACCGCACGAAACCGAAGGAGGACAAAATGACCAAACCAAAGCCCACTTACAATCCCGAACTCCAGTGCTCTGTGTTCGGCCTCAGCTACGACTTCCCCAACAAGGAGGGTGTTTTGATGATGGCGGAAGGCAATTGCTGCGACATGGATGGTTGCACCGCTTTCTTCAGGCGCGTCGACCCAAATGTGCGAGCCATACGAACAGTGGCCGGTGGCATCGAAGACACGATGTATCGGCTCGATCGCGGGGAGTGGAAGGCGTTCCTTCCTTCTAATCAATGAGCCCACGCATAAAAACCGCGGAGCAATCAGCCCGCCGCGAGGCCGCGCTGGCTAAGGAGGCGATGTACACTGCGGTTGCCGACAGCACGGCGCCTCGGGATTTGCGAATGAGAGGCGACCATTACCGCCAGCGCCTCATCGATGCACATCGGATCATCGAAACCCTGCAACTAAGGATCAAGGAATTGGAAGCAGAGCGGGACAGGGTGAGGCGAGACGCCGAATATTCTTTGAGTCTTTGCGTAACCAGGACGGCGGCGGAAGAGGCCAGGCTTGGCGCTTTCCGTCTCGCTCGAGAAAAGGCGTCAATTCTCGCCGAGGGCCTGGATGGCACGCCAACTCCTCTTTCGTACGCAATTGACTGCATCCCCGACATTCGACCGAAGTGGACCAAATAATGACCGTAGCACGCGATTTTTCACAATTGGCCAGCCTGTTGGCCGAGCACACCGTCTCAACAGCCAGAGTGGCCGCCAACAAGAAAAAGACAAAGGCTCTCGGCCCGCTAACGACAACAAGCCGGCCGCTGAGGTACTTGCTTGGCCGGCACTCGAACGGCTCGCCTATCGAGGGGACGAAAGACGGATTATCGGGTTGCAACGTTGGCGCTACTTGATCTTTCCGAGAGAAACGGTCGTGGTCGGCGACGAGGAGACCCAATACGAGCCCGAGCTGTTCATTGAGGTCAGGCCGTCCGAAGCTGAGCTGCTTGCGTCCGTCGGTCGTAATGTAATCGGCCGCGAGCGCTGGGGCCATACCGGTGAGATGGCGAACGTCTACAGCGAGGCGCCGGATCCCAAGACGGAATACAGCATCAAAATGGTGGTCAGCGATGCGGGCGCGCCGTACCGCTCACTTGAGGCCAAGATCGGCAACCTAACGTTCCGCGATGGCGAGCTGATGGAATGGGGAACGACCGGTAAAGGGAAAGCTCTCAAGCCAGTCAACCGCAATCGTGGTGTGAAAGGCGGCGAGAAGACCGTCAGATCGCAATCTGCGATCTGGTCATACATTCGCTTGAAGGGAGCAGTCTCGCCCCTGACCGCAGAACCGTACATGAAGCCGATATCCACAGAGAAAGCAATAAGCGACCACATCACTCCCTCGGCTGAAGTTGAAGAGGCACGCGCGCTGCTCAAGACTATGGGTGTCGACGGAGAGGTACGGTTCGAGGATCTGCCATTCCCGGCAACCCTTGGCCCAGACTGCTTGGCAAAAGGATCGCTCTGGTTTGGCGGAATGAAAATGCCGAAGGAGACCGCGTCGACTCCAGCGTCACGTGAGCCTGACATCATCAGCAAGGCGGAAGCTATGAGTTATGCCGAATATCTGCGAAGCAGGCTCGGCACGCATGCCAAGGTTCTCGATATGGCGATCACGCATGCATCATCTGCCGCTGAGATCGGGGTCGCTATGGGACTGGCGCCAGCCTATGCAACGAAGCGAGGCGCGATAATGATAGACGAGGCGATCGATGCACTGATCACCCTTCTTGAGACGGTTGAAGGTGATTTGAATAATTCTGCGATCGAAGATACAAAAATCGCAGCTTGATGTCCAATCAACCGCCCTCTCGAACCGTATAATACTGAAGGGTTATGAAACCCAAAGGCCGCCATTGCGCGGCCTTTTTGCTTTGGGGCGCTGGTAGAACGCGGACGTTTCGCACTCGCGAGTTTGCCGGGACAGCCTCAATACCCATTGCCCCTTGCGCGCCTCCTCCGCAGCATTGGGTAATCATGCGGCAGGTTGAGCTTTAGGCTCCCTGCAGTATTAGTTTCGTACGTGCATCTGGAAACCAGTTAGCTGCGTCACCACATTGTTGGTAGCGCTTCGCGTTCTCCGAACGGTCGGTGCATAGGTCGGATACCGGATCTGGACCTAACGTTTATCAACAATGAATTGGAATCACCTGGCGCCGGCCTCGTTCCGGCTGACGGTGGTGCGCGCGGCGGGTTGAGCTGGCGACGCTGGCTCCCCGCTGCGGTCGCTATTTCAGCCGGTTGGCTGCTTTGTCGCACGCGTCTCGGTCGGAACCATGCCGCATAATGATGCGCCGCGCATCTTCGGCTGAGATGCCGTGCTTTCGAGCGAAATAACTCACTTCGTATGGCTCGCCTGCTGCTATCCGGCTGCGGTCCTGTTTACCCTTCTTTGTCTTGTCGTCTGACATTCGGATCTCCGTTGCTACAGATGCAGAATGCACAATAGAGTCTGGGAGTTCCCTGTGGCCGACTGCCGCAGCGAAGAAGCCAAGCGATACCGAAAGTTATACGGCACCGCCAGATGGAAGCGTATCCGTCATAGTCAACTCACCACTCAGCCACTTTGTGAATGGTGTCTCGAGAGAGAGATCGTAGAGCCAGCCACCGAAGTGCACCACGCTGATGGCGGCCACAAGGGTGATATCGATAGGTTCTGGAATGGCCCGTTCCTCTCAACATGCAAGCCATGTCACTCGTCGAGAGGGCAGCGCGAAGACCTTGGGCAGATAACGAAGACATTTGGCGAGGATGGCTGGCCGGTCGACTGACACCCCCCCTTCGATGTTCACGACCTGTCGGCCTACGTACCGGCGGGGGACTCGAACGCGTTACGCCGCAAGTTTTGAGATTATTTTTTAAGCAGTCTAGGAGCGAGCCATGGGCGCGAGAGGACCGCGGCCTGAAACTCCTGAAATACAGGCCCTAAAAGGCAATCCTGGCAAGCGCAAGAAGCGCGCGCCATCGATCAAACCAGCCGGCGAGACAGTCATCCCCAATTACCTTAAGGGCGACGCACTGGCCTGCTTCAAGATGATCACGGCAGCCATGCCGCCGGGGTATTTTGCATCAACAGATACCGGATCCATCGCAATCTATGCTGCGGCCTGGGCTGATCACAAGGCGGCCGTTTCTGCGCTCGCCGTTGAGCCTGCCATCGTCGACGGATCGACGGGAAATAAGCAGCCAAATCCATGGTTCAAAATCAAGAATGAAGCGGCGCGCATAATGATGGCCATGGGCGATCGTTTGGGGCTTGACCCTAAATCGCGCGCTGCTCTTTCGCCTCCCGAGGAGAAGAAGTCATCGAAGTTCAGCGGCCTGATTGGGCGAAGCGCGGAGACGGCGTAACGACTGACGGCCTGGCACGCGCAAAACAGGTGATTGATTTCATCGAATTGCTACGTGTACCGAGCGGCGAGGGGCAGGGGGAATACATCAAGCTTCGGCCATGGCAGAAGCAGTTTGTTGTGGATTTATATGCTCCACAAAATGATACGGGCCGCCGCCGTGTGCGGCGCGCGATCCTCTCTGTGGCGCGAAAGAACGGCAAAACCGCGCTAATCGCCGCGATCGTTCTGGCCCACCTAGTTGGACCGGTTTCCGAGATCAACGGCGAAATTTATTCTGCCGCGACGGATCGCGAGCAGGCCGGCCAGGTCTTCAAATTTTGCCGACAGATCGTTGAGGCGGACCCGGAACTAGACGCGGCGAGCGGCGGGCTTATTACCGTAGTGCCGTCGACCAAGACACTGGTATGCAAGAGTAACGGCTCGTTCTACCGCGCTCTGTCTGCCGAGGCCGGCACGAAGCACGGCTTGAATCCGTCGGTGTGGATCTACGACGAGTTGGCGCAGGCGCGCGACCAAGAGCTTTACGAGGTCATGAACACCTCGCAGGGAGCGCGCAAAGAGCCTCTTGGTATTGTCATCTCGACGCAGTCTCCCGATCCGGAGCACCCGCTTTCGAAGCTGGTGGACGATGCCCTTGTTGCAGACGACAATACCGTCTTGGTGCACCTATACTGCGCCAATGACGACGCCGACATCATGGATGAATCGGCGTGGCGAGCTGCAAATCCGGCGCTTGGTGACTTTCGTTCTATAGATGACCTTCGCGCTCTTGCTGTGCAGGCTACGCGAATGAAGACCTTGGAGTCTTCGTTCCGCAACCTGTATCTCAATCAGCGTGTAGACCAAAATTCGCCACTCATTCCGCGGTCAGAGTGGAAGGCTTGCCAAACCGGCGATACATTGAAGCTTGGCGAGAAGATTTATCTGGGCCTCGATCTTTCTGCTGTTGGCGACTTGACGGCTCTTGTCGGCGTGTCTGCCGAGTTTGCGGAAGACCGCATCGGCGCCTGGCACTGGAAGCCGCAGGAGTGGTTGCAAGATCATGCACACCGCGACCGCGCTCCGTATGATGTGTGGGCGCGTGCCGATGAGGGCTGGCTGGAAACGCCGCCGGGACGAATTGTCGACTATGGATTCGTTGCCAAGCGTATCGCGCAGATACGCGACGATTACGAGATCGTCGGCATTGCTTACGACCGCTGGCGAATTGAGCAATTGCTTGCCGAATTTGTCCGCATAGGCGTAGACGCGTACATCGACGGCAAGGACAATGAACTGAGTGGCGGTATCCGGCTTGTCCCATGGGGGCAGGGCTTCCGCGACATGGCGCCGGCTGTTGATGCCCTCGAGGCATCGGTGATCAATCGTAAATTCAAGCACAATGGCAACCCAGTTTTGGGCTTCTGCTTTTCGAACGCGATCGTTGTTTCGGATCCAAGTGGCAACCGCAAACTAGATAAGACAAAAACGCGCTTTCGTATCGACGGCGCAGTGGCGACTTGCCAGGCTCTCGGTCTCAAGTATCGCGAGGTCGAGAAGCCTGCCGAAGGAACCTCATTTTGGGAGGTTCTGGACCCCAACGCCGATTACACAGCGGCCGCATAGCCCATCGGGCAACATCAACAACAAGGAATGCCGATGGGTATCATTGACAGGCTGCTTGGCCGAAAGGACGAGCAGAAATCGGTGTCGTTTGACCCCGTTTGGCTCGACTGGTTCGGATCTCGTCAGTCGAAGGCTGGAGTTTCGGTCTCTTGGGAACGAGCGCTAGATGTTTCCACCGTGTTTGCTTGCCTTCGCGTTATCGCAAACGGCGTTGCGCAGGTGCCGCTGCAGGTCATGAAGGAACTGCCGGATGGCAAGGGCGGCACACCGGCGCTAGACCACCCGCTTTACAAGGTCCTGAACCGTCGCCCGAACCAGTGGATGACGGCGTTCGAGCTACTTGAAACCATGATTTTTCACGTTGCCCTGACTGGCAACGCGTTTTTCTACAAGAACATGATACGCGGCAAGGTCAAGGAGCTAATTCCTATCGATCCTGGCTCGGTCACGATCACCCGCAACAACGATTATTCGTTGACGTATCGCGTGAGTGGCCTTGATGGCCGCACTATGGACTTTCCGCAGTCGCTGATCTGGCACGTTAAAGGCCCCTCGTGGGACACTTGGCGGGGTCTGGACGCTGTTCGGCAGGCGCGCGAGGCTATCGGCCTCACAATCGCGACCGAAAATACACAGTCCGAGATGCACGCCAACGGTCTGCAGGCGTCCGGCACGTATTCGACCGAACAGAAGATTGATCCGGACAAATACAAGCAGATTCAGGCGTGGATTGCCGCGCAGATTGGCGGCGCTAACCGTCACAAGCCTTTTATCATCGATTCCGGCTTCAAATGGACGCCGCAGTCGATGACAGGCGTCGACGCGCAACATCTGGAAACGCGTAAGTTCCAGACTGAGCAGGTTTGCCAGTCCTTTGGCGTATTTCCGCAGATGATCGGCCACGCCGGCCAGGCAATGACCTTCGCCAGCGCCGAGCAAGTGTTTCTGGCGCACGTTGTTCACACGCTTGGGCCATGGTGGCGTAGGATCGAAGAGTCCATTGACGCCAATCTGCTTGATGGCGACGAAGACGAAGGCTTTTGCGCAAAATTCAACGCCAATGGCCTTCTGAAGGGCGCCGCGAAGGATCGCAGTGAATTCTATTCGAAGGCTTTGGGGTCGGGTGGCTCGCCTGCCTGGATGACACCGAATGAAATTCGCGCGCTCGAGGACATGAATCCGATTGACGGCGGCGACGAACTGCCAAAACCGACCAGTGTTGGCGGCGCTCCTGCGCCGAATAAGCCGCAGGACGGCCAACAGGATCCAAAAACATGACGATTAAAGGTGTTGGTGCCATTGAGCACCGCAGTTTTGGCCTTGGCGAGCTAAAAGTCGCCGATATCACCGCATCTGACGGCGAAATGACGTTTTCTGGCTACGGCGCCGTGTTTAACAACGTCGACGCCGGCGACGACCTGATTTTGAAGGGTGCCTTTGCCGAAACGATCAAAGCGGCGAAATCGACAGGAATTTGGCCTGCGATGCTGTCTCAGCATGGTGTTTATGGCAGCCAAATGACCCCGATCGGCGTGTGGACCGAGATGAAAGAGGACGATATCGGCCTCTATGTTGAGGGGAAACTCGCCAATACCGAGCGCGGCCGCGAGGTTTATGAGCTTCTGAAGATGAAGCCAAGGCCGGCTATTTCCGGCCTTTCCATCGGCTACAGAGCCAAGGAATGGACGCTCCGAAGCACACCGACTGAGCCGCGGCGCACGCTGAAGGCGGTCGATCTGCTGGAATGCAGCCTTGTGACGTTCCCCATGAACGGCAAGGCACGCGTTCTTAGCGTCAAATCAGAGTTCAACCCGCGAGAAATCGAAGATGGCCTGCGTGACGCAGGTTTGTCGCGGGCCGACAGCGTGAAAGCTGTAGCGATCTTCAAAAGCATACTGCTTCGCGACGAAGCAGAGCCGGAAACGGATCCTCGTGATGAGGACGAAGCGGCAATCAAGAGCGACGACCAGCTAACCGAGCTGGCGGAGCGCATCAAGGCGCTGATCGCCTAGCCGCGTTGGCTACAGGCGGCACGCTCTTAAACCACCACATCACCAGGAGACCACCATGACTGACAAAACCGCCGTTGAGCAGGTTATGTCTGCCTTTGAAGAGTTTAAGGCAGCCAACGACAATCGCCTCAAGGAAATCGAAAAGAAGGGCGCCGCTGACGTCGTTCTGACCGAGAAGGTTGACCGCATCAACGCGGCCATGGACAAGTTCGAAGACGCCAACAAGAAGGCGACTGCTGAACTGCTCGAGACCAAGAAGGCTCTCGACGACGAAAAGAAGCACGTCGACGAGCTCGAAGAAAAGCTCAATCGCCTTTCGCTCGTCGGTTCGTCCGATCCGGAAAAGCGCAAGGAAGAGCTCAAGTCCAAGGTAAACCTCTGGGCTCGTGCAGTCGTCGGCGCTCACACCATCGGCGTTCCGAACCTCACGGCCGAACAGCAGAAGGCCCTGGCCGACGTTGCCGCTGAATACAAGGCACTGTCCGTCGGCAACGACACGACTGGCGGCTACCTGGCTCCGGTTGAGTACGTTCGCGAAATCATCAAGACCGTCACGGAAATCTCTCCGGCACGCTCTCTTGCTCGCGTTCGCCAGACGGCATCGAAGTCCATTCAGCTTCCGAAGCGCACCGGCCAGTTCGCCGCGCAGTGGGTTGCTGAGCAGGGCACGAAGTCTGAGACTGACGGTCTGCGTTACGGCATGTGGGAAATCCCGACCCACGAGCTCTTCGCCCTGATCGATATTTCGAACCAGAACCTCGAAGACTCGGCGTTCAACATGGAGTCGGAGATCAGCTTCGAAGCCACCGAGCAGTTTGCCGTCGCAGAAGGCGCCGCCTTCGTTTCTGGCAATGGTGTCGGCAAGCCTGAAGGCTTCCTCGTTGCTGCTGGCGTCGGCGGTGCAAACTCCGGCACTGCAGCCACCATCGCCGATGTTGATGGCCAGGCAGACGGACTTCTCAAGCTGAAGTACGGTCTCAAGACCGCCTACACGCGCAACGCTTCGTGGGCACTGAATCGCACCACGCTCGGCTCTGTGCGCCGCTTGAAGGACGCGCAGAAAAACTACATCTGGATGCCAGGCATTGCGCTCGGCCGACCGAACACCATCGACGGCGACCCCTATGTCGAAGTTCCGGATATGCCGAACGAAGGCGCCGGCACCACGCCCGTAGCTTACGGCGACTTCGCCCGCGCTTACACGCTGGTCGACCGCATTGCGATGGAAATGCTTCGCGATCCCTACACCCAGGCAACGAGCGGCAACGTTCGCTTCATCTTCCGCCGCCGTCTCGGTGGTCAGGTCGTCCTGACTGAAGCAATCCGCAAGCTGACCTGCGCCGTCTAAGCCAACAGCGGGCGCTCTTCATGAGCGCCCATTTCCAACTTGAAAAGGAGATAGCCTGATGGCTTCAAGAGATCTTTATGACAATATTGGCGTGACGACCTCCATCGTTCCCGCCGTTCTTACTGCCACGACCACTGGCACCGGCGTCGACACCGCAGGTTTTGAGGCCGCCGCAGTCGTTATCAACACCGGTGCTATTGCTGGTGCCGGCGTGTTCAACGTTACGCTCGAGGAATCGGACTCGTCTGGATCTGGATATACGGCTGTCGCCGCATCCAAGATCCAGGGCACCCTTCCGACCCCGCTCGCGGCTTCGACGGTCTACAAAATCGGCTACCTCGGCGCCAAGCGGTATATCCGCCCGGTCCTGACGCTGGCCTCCGGCACCTCGATCGCCGCTGGTGCGGTTGTCGTTACGTCGCACGCTCGCAGCAAGCCTGTCGCCTAATGATGCATCGGGTTGTGAAGCCGTTCCCTTACTCCGAGGACGGCTTCACGCTCATTTCCTTGTCTGAAGGCGATGAGCGTGATTTCGGCTCAATGGCTGACGGGCTCGTTGCCATTGGCTGGATTGAGCCGGTTGATGCTGTGGCACCTGTTGCCGAACCGCCGACGGTTGAACCGACCGAAGAGCAGCCAGCCACCCGCGTCCGCGGCAGAGGGAAATAATCATGGGTTTGCGCCTTGTAACGCCGGCGACGGCGACGATTGTGTCGTTGGATGAAGCCAAGGCGCATCTCCGTGTTTTTCACGACGATGATGACGCCTATATCGGGGCGTTGTCTGCCGCTGCTCAAGATTGGCTGACTGGCGAAAACAACTGGCTCGGACGTAGCGTCGTAGAGCAAGACTGGGAACTGACGCTAGATCGCTTCCCATGGCATGGATATTGCGATCCGTGGCCGCGCTTCCGGCACGGTGGCGACTATCAGCCGAACGCACTCCGCTTGCCGAAGCCGCCGCTCATGGAAGTGACTGGCCTATTTTATACGCCGTCTAATGGCGGCGCAGAGGTGGAAATCACTGATTTCCGCACGATCGGCACAGCAGAGACCAACGGCGCCTATTTGCTCCCGGCAAAAGGGCAGTCCTGGCCGATGACGGACGGCGAGCCTGAATCGGTTCGCGTCGAGTTCACGGCGGGATACGCTGATTTGCCTCCGTCGATAAAGCATGCCGCGTTGCTGATGATCGCCCATTGGTATGAAAACCGAGAGGCGGCCACAACCGATCAAAAAGGGCTGGCCAACTTGCCGTTGGCAGTTGATGCGCTCCTGGCGCCCTACAGAAGCTGGCCGCACTGACGGCAGAAAGATTTCCCCATGACCGACCTCGTAATAACCCCAAGCGCCGTAACGCCAGGCGCCAACGCATCTATCGACTTCGGCACTGCCGGCGAGGCCATTACAGCAGGCCAGCCGGTTTACCGGTCTTCGACCACCAACAAGTGGATGCTGGCCGACACGGACTCTGCCACCGCTGAGGCTCGCGTTGCCAAGGGCATTGCACTGACTGGTTCGGCGCTCAATCAGCCGGTTGCCATTCATAAGTACGGCGATCTGACGCTTGGCGCGGTTTTGACGAAGGGCGTCGGGTATTACCTTTCTGGCGCGGCGGGCGGGATTTGCCCTGTGGCCGATCTGGCGACGGGGGATTTTACCTGTTTCCTCGGGATTGCGAAGAGCTCGACTGTCATCGCAGTCGATATCCAGTCGGCTGGTGTGGCCATCTAATGTGGGTCCAGTTCACGGCGCCGTATTGCTTCGTGGCAACACCCGCCGTGAGCATCGTCTTCAAGCCAGATGGCGGCCCGTTTAAGGACGGCCGCTATCTGGTAAAGCGCGCGTGCGGCGACGCGGCAATAGCGGCGGGTAAGGCCACGTTGGCCGCGAGGCCGAAAAGGGCGGAACATGGCGACGAAACCTAGCGCAGGATGCTTGCGCGAGAAGATCTCGTTTCAGGTCAAAGTTACCTCTCCGGACGATTACGGCAACGAGCAGACAGAGTGGCAAACTCAGTTCACAGCCGCAGCCGAACTCATCCCGCTAAAAGGCGGCGAGCCGGTAATTGCGGCCAGGCTCAGTGGGATCCAGCCTTATATCATTCGCATTCGTAGCCACCCCGCCGCAAGGGACGTCACAACGGCGTACCGAGCCGTTGATGCGCGCAATCCATCGCGGATGTTCAACATCACGTCTGTGGCGAACATCGACCAAAAGAATGCGTACATCGACATGATGGCAACGCAGGGAGTGGCGACCTAATGGCGTTGAAGGTTCGAGTGCAAGGTCGCGCGCAACTCACCAGAGACCTAAAAGCTATCGTTCCGAATGCTCTGAAGTATGCTGCTGACGCAAATCTTCGCATTGTGGAAGAGGCGGCCGACAAGATCCGTGATGTGGCGCCCAGAGGCGCGACGCTGGAATATGCGGAGTCGATTCACGGTGATTTCCTGAAAAATAATCCAGGCGCTCTGGACTTCAGCAATAACCCGACCAAGGACAAAGACGCGGCGGGCTTGTTTGCCTCCTTCATTTGGAAGTGGCTGGAATACGGCACCGCGCCGCACAACACTACAAAGGGCGGCGGCACAGTAAAAGGCCGGTCGAACTTCCATCAGGGAATCGGAAATATCCATCCCGGTACGGCGGCTCAGCCGCATATCGCCCCGACTTGGCGAAGCTTCAAGGCTACGGCTGCCAAGATCAAGCGCGCAGCGATCGCAAAAGCGTTCCGCGAATTCAATCGGAAATAGCCAAATGCCCAGCGCTAAACTTGAATTGCAAGGCGCCATTGTGCCGCGCTTGAAGGCTGATGCTGCCCTGACGCCGCTTATCGGCGGCAGGGTTTACGACCAGCCGCCGTCGCCAGTTACATATCCATACGTCACGATTGGCGAGGCTCAGACTATTCGCGACGATGCAACATGCATCAGCGGCGGAAGGGTGTTCCTGACGCTGCACGGATGGTCGCAGGCAGTCGGATTTCCAGAAGTCGAACGCATAGCCGACGCCGTTGTCGAAAGCGTGCATCTAGCACCGCTCACGCTAGCGACCCATCGGCTGATTTCTCTAATGCACCGGCAGACTCGGACGTTCCGCGATCCTGACGGTCTGACCAGCCACGCGGTCATCGAGTTCGTGGCCAACACCGAAAAGCCGACTGCGTAGCGCGGACGGCACCACCACGCGCAACCGCGCTAAATCACCACCACAATTAGGAGACCACCATGGCGGACGGCCAACAGCTCGGCAGACTTTTGCTCATCAAAATAAGCGATGGGGCAGACCCCGAAGTGTTTTCGAATCTCTGCGGTCTGAAGACGCGCAGTTTCAATATGTCGGCGAATGAGATCGACACCACGATCCCGTCGTGCACCAATCCCGGCGGCCCGGTTCAGAAGACCAGCCGTCCTGGCATCTCGAACCGCACATTCACCGGATCCGGCGCATTCGTCGCCAGTTCGGCGATGGACGTCTTCATGGGCCATGTTCGCGCCTCTGAAGCATTCAATGCGCAGGTCATCGTCCCCGGTGACGGAACCTACGAAGGTTCGTGGATGGTGACCGACTTCAGCTTCTCGGGCGACGTCGAGCCAAACATGGAATTCAGCGCAACCTTCGTTGCTGCTGATGAGCTGACCTTCACGGCGGAGGCATAATCATGGCCAAAAAAGAGGAGACCGTTGTGAAATTCAAGTATGAGCCCAATGAGGCGCGCGGCGAAGCGCGCCTCATCATCGATGATGTCGAGCTTATCTTGGCCGCGGAGATGGCCCGCCTATCGGCCGTTTCGAGCCGGCTGCAGTGCCGCTCGCTGAATGACCTGTTTGTCAGGCTTTCGGGTGTCGAGGTTGCGGCTACTGCGGCTGGCATTGAGCTTCTGACAGTCAAGGGCAACGCACTTGAGGCGCTTACGAAGCTGAAGCTGAAGCACTTCACGGCGTGTGCTGCTGCCTTTTCTGCCATCCTTGCGCATCATTTCGATGGTGACGAGGGAAACGCGGAAGCCGCCGACGAGGCGGCGTAGACGGCTACAAGGCGGAAGAAGGCTTCCCTTGGCGACAGTGGATGCGGATGGGCATAGGCGGGCTAGGTTGGCGGCCGGCGGACTTTTGGTCCGCCACGCTTACCGAGTTCTTCGAAGCCATTCACGGTCACAACGAAGCGCAGGGCGGCGAGCAGGAGTCGGCTGCACCAAAGGCTAGCGAAATGGACGCGCTGATTGCGAAGTATGGTTAGGCTGGCGCGAGCTTGACCGCCGTCCCACTTGCCGCAACGAAGAGAATGCCGCCGTTTCCCGATGTTGACAGCTCGTTATAGTCGAGATCGACGGCAATTACCGCATCGGCACCAACGGCCGCCGCTTCGCGCTTTAGGCCCTCCAGACAGGATAGTCGAGCTTCCCGGAGAGACTTCTGGGACGAGTTGGCCCTGCCGCCGACAAAATCACGCCAGTTGTTGGCGATGTCTCGGAAGATGTTCATTCCGAGTGCCGCCTCTGCAGCAACGATGGAAATCACGTCGTCGATCTTGCGGTTTGGGACATCGATAGATGTCGTCAGGATGATCTCTTGGGTGGGCGGAAGCGGTTCCGCGTTCATTGGCGCTGGCATTACGTTCACTGCGCCGTTCAAGGGTTTTGGGTCAAATGACACGGTGTTCCGCTTGGGCGCGCCGTGGTTGAAACAATGATCGCAGATCCCGAGCTTGACCTCGTTGCTTGCTTTCTCCTGACCACACTCGGTGCAGACCGACATACCACATCCTCACAGCCCGCCACCACGCGGGCTTTTCCATTTTAAGGCGAATGTTGATGGCTGACAACGACAATAATTTGGTCTTCACCGTCAGCTCTGACATGTCCGCGGCGCAGCGTGGGCTGAATAAGTTTGTCGCTGATGTTGGCACCTCGACAACCCGGATCGCAAAGAAATTCGAGGCCGCCGGAGCAAAGATCGATAGCTCCACGACTGCGCTGCAGACCCGAATTAATGGGATCGTCGGACTTGGCACGAAGGCGACCAAGGAGTGGACCGGCGCACTTGCCGATCAGGGAAAAGAGATCGAGAGGCTCCGGGCGCAATACAGTCCGCTCTTTGCAACACTCAATAACTACAAGGCCACGGTAGCAGACATTCGACGCGCTCACGCGATCGGCGCCATCTCCGCAAATGAGATGGCTACAGCCATTAGTAAGGAACGGCAGGCTGCACTTGCCTCTACTGCGGCCATCAAGGGGCGCAATGCCGCTTTGGCGGATACGCCGACCCATCGTGGCGGGCAGGGATTTCAGACGGCGAATATCGCCGCACAGTTTCAAGATGTCGCAGTAACGTCGGCAATGGGCATGAGCCCGTTGCAGATTGCCCTTCAGCAAGGCACGCAGCTTTCGTCTGTATTTGCGACGATGGGGAGCGGCAAGCAGGTTGTTGCCGGATTGGCTGCAGCCTTCACCAGTTTGGTTAGCCCCGTATCCCTCGTAACGATCGGCCTGATTGCCGGTGGCGCTGCGGCTATTCAGTATTTCCAATCCATTGCCAGTGGCGGCGACGAAAGCGCTGAGAAGATCAAAGAGCAGGCGCAGCTTGTTCAAAACCTCGCCGATCGGTGGGGAGACGTTATTCCGGCCCTTCGCGAGTACGCCAATGAATTGGCCCGCGCACAGGATGCCGCCGATATCAGGCAAGGCGCGAGTATCGTCAACGAGCGAACGCTTGAAGGCGTCCGCAAGGGCATAAAAGACACCCAGGCAACATACGCTGCGTTTGTCGCGGACCTGCGTGCCGGCGGTGAAGAGCCTGAAGTCATCAAGCAATTCGAAGACGCCTATCAGCAGTTCGCCAAGGCAGCGAACGATGGCAAGCTCGAAACCGCGGACGTCCATCGGGTTCAAGATGCGCTTGCTGCGGCTCTAAACAGCGTTGGCATTCCGGCGGTTTCTGAGTTTAAGAAAGTATTCGACGAACTAGCGGCCAGCGCTGAGACGGCAGCAGGAAGTGTCGGCAAGGTCAATGACGCGGCTTCGCGTGACATCCCGATGTCGGCGTGGAGAAGCTTCAATCCGCAGACTGGAAAGCTCGAAACAAACGCCTCCATAGGCGACGAGAACATCAGGAACCCCGGCTTCATGACGCCGGAGATCGGCCCGGTGCCAGGACGCCGGCCGAACATTGAACTGGAAGGCTTGCCGGGCTCCGATAAGCTCGAGAAGACGGCCGAGACGGCAGCCACGCGCGCAGCAAACGCCTACCGCGATCTGACCAAGAGCGCCGACGACCGCATTGGCCAGATCAAGCAGGAAATCGACCTGCTCGGAAAGTACGGGACTGAGGCAGACGCAGCGCGCTTTGCGCTCGACCTGTTGCAGCAGTCGGAAGACAGGGGCCGCTCGCTCAGCGATGAGCAGCGCAAGGCGCTTGAGCAGAAGGTTGCGCTCTATAAGCAATATTCTGACACGCTGGCGAAGGCGAAGCTTTCGCAGGACTTGCTTCAGAATCGGCGCTTCAACTCGCTGTCCCAGGAAGACCAGCAGGTCACGACGACGCTTCGTCAATACGGCCTGCCAGAAGACCTTAGCAGCAACGAGGCCGGCCAGATCAGGAGTTCGATCCGCACAGAGAATGCACGCGAGGAATTGCGTTCGTTCTTCGGCGACTTCAAGGACGCCCTGATCCACAATGGCGGCGATATCGGCAAGGCGTTTGCTGAGTCCATCCAGAATGCACTTTTGAACGAAGCATCAAAGCTTTGGGATAAGGTCTTCGACCAGATTATCAATGCCATCATTGGCGGTACTGGCGGGCAGGCTGCGGCGAGCAGCGGGAGTGGATTGGGGGCGGCTGGAGGAGCGGTCGCTAACGTCTTTTCTGGAGGGGCGCCTGCCAGCAAAGCAACGGTTAGCAGTGCCGGATCGGCGGTTGATCTAGCTTCGGCCCTTACTGGCTTTACCGAGACTGGCAATACTAGTTCAATCAACTCCTTCCTGAAAAAGGGCGGTGTTGACATCAATGCCGCTCAAACGGCGTGGTGCGCGGCTTTTGTCAACTCCTCGCTCGATCAGATCGGGGTCAAAGGCACAGGTTCCCTGACTGCTAATTCGTTCCTCAATTGGGGAACGAGCATCGATCCCAGCCAGGTGCTGCGCGGCGACGTTCTCGTGCAGAATCGCGGCCTTGGTGCGGGACAGGCTGGCGGGCACGTTGGCTTTGCGACCGGCGCGATGCGTGCGGTCGGTGGCGCAGACCAGCTACAGATGCTTTCGGGCAACCTCAATAACGGCGTGGACACGTCTTGGGTCAACGCTACTCAGGTGCAGGTGCGGCGCGCGTCAGAGGCACTTGGCAGCGTTGCAGATTCTGCAGGCGCGGCAACGCAGGGCCTTGGAACCTTCGGCTCCGGCCTCGGTTCTCTTGGCTCACAACTCGGCGGCGCCGGAAGCGGTGCTTCGGGCGGCGGAGGCCTGTTTAGCTGGCTCGGCGGCCTCTTTGGAGGCGGCAAGGGTGTTTCACCACTAAGCCCAAATTGGGCGCCGAACACGACCTTTGGTGCGTTCCTCGGTCTTGCCGACGGCGGCCATGTCGCCGGCGCTGGTGGACCGACTGACGACAGCATCCCTGCGATGCTTTCGAACGGTGAGTTTGTCGTGAATTCGCGGGCTACTCGCAAGCACAGACAACTGCTCGAGGCGATCAATACGGGCCGCGTTGCTCGGTTCGCATCGGGTGGTCTCGTGACGCCGCGGCTAGTGTCTGCTCCGCGCGCACCAACCTTGTCACCACGCGCAGCAGCGGCATCCAACGACAGCTCCCAGCCGGGGATTCTGCAGGTCCATATCGTCGGTGCAAACGGCGACGACCACGTCCGCAAGCTGGTCAAGCAGGGCGTGGACGAGGGCCTAGGCCAATACAACGAGCAGCAGCGCCGCGGCGGCTTCGGCACGATGCAGAGCCGCTACAATAGCCAGAAGGGCTGACATGACCCGTTATCAGAATGTGCCAACCCTGGCGGCAGACTTTCTGGCGCCAGGCAAGACCACCTTTGACGTTGTTGGCTCGTCGATCGATGGAGGACGCAACGGCATTGGCGAAAGCCAGACGATAGAGATGAGCGGTGGCGGTATCGTCACCGCTTCGTACGAAGACTGCAAGATCAAGGATCCTGAGCAGTACGAGTAC
>NZ_JBNDHS010000107.1:0-18124 GCF_056755095.1 Rhizobium sp. SVR5-9E
ATCCTCAACAGCGTCGCCGGCTCCTGCGGCTTCGGCGGCCCCCATCGATATTGCTCCTATTCTCGACGCTGCGGTCAAGAAGAGTGGACAGAAGCTGGATTGGCGCCGTTCGATCGTCGACCTGATGAAGGCAGTCGGCATGGATGCAAGCATGTCCGAGCGCAAGGAGCTTGCGGCGGAGCTTGGGTATTCAGGCGACACAAGCGATTCCGCCAAGATGAACATGTTTCTCCACAAGGCGCTGATGAAGAGGCTGTCCGAAAATGGCGGGAAGGTTCCGGCCGATCTGATGGATTGACGCGCTGATCGGCGCAAAGCGCGAGAATGAAGGCTTCGTGATTATATTTGGCGAAGCCTCAGGTTGTGGCTGACTGATATATATCTTTGAAATCAACCAGGCAGGTGCGCGGCTCGTTCCTAATAGCGCGCCGGCAACCCCGGCTGCAATCTCCAGTGGTTGTGCAATGCACAAAAAATGCTTGACTATATATGCGGTGCAGCTAACGTTTCCCAGCCAGCAACACATGGAGGATGGGCATGTTCAACTTTGACGAAACCAGCCGCAAGAGCAGGGAAGCCATGGATACGGTTCTGAAGAGCTATTCCGATACCACCAAGGGCTTCCAGGCGATTGCCACCGAAGCGGCTGATTTTTCCAAGAAGTCTTTCCAGGACGCAGTCAATCACTTCGAGACGCTGTCGGGCGCTCGCAGCTTCGAAGCCGTCTTCGAACTCCAGACCGGCTACATCAAGTCGTCCTACGAGAATTTCATCGCCGAGGCGACGAAGATGGGCGAAATGTATGCCGATCTCGCCAAGGGCGCCTACAAGCCCTATGAAGCGCCGCTCGCCGCTCCGCCGGCCAGGGCGCCGAAAGCTGCAGCTCAGGTAGCGCCCGCAGCCGCATAAGATCGAGGGCGCGAATAGCGCATCCCCTTGAAAAATGGAGACCGGCAACGCATCTGTTGCCGGTCTTTTTTGTTTCCTCAAACCTCGGAAGAAGCCACGCGGGACTTTTTTAGTCTTTGCGTCCGGTCCTGCGGAATTGTGATTGCAGTCGGAAACAAGGGGCTTAAAATCGATGCATTATGAACTAAGTTAGTGTTTCAGATATCCGGTGGGTAAAGCAGCCTCCCATGCACCATTGGACTGATCGAGGAATGAATGAACATGATCGTAAAGCCGATCCGGATGCAGAACGATAGCGAAAGGAACGGGGACAACGGAAATCGCGGAACCTCGGTCATCACACGTACCAAGCCGAAGACCAAGAAGCCCAATCTCTATCGCGTACTCATTCTGAACGATGACTACACTCCGATGGAATTCGTCATCCACATTCTGGAGCGTTTTTTTCAAAAGGATCGTGAAAGTGCCACCCGCATTATGCTCCATGTCCATAACCACGGCGTCGGCGAATGCGGAATATTTACATACGAGGTAGCGGAAACGAAGGTGAGTCAGGTGATGGATTTCGCCCGCCAGCACCAGCATCCGCTGCAATGCGTCATGGAAAAGAAGTGAGGATCTAAACGTGCCAACATTTTCGCCTAGTCTTGAGAAGGCGCTCCATCAGGCACTGACCTTTGCCAACGAGCGGCACCATGAATATGCGACGCTCGAACATCTGCTGCTCGCCTTGATCGACGATGCCGATGCGGCAGCTGTCATGGGTGCATGCAATGTCGACCTCGATGCACTCCGCAAGACGCTGATCGAATACGTCGACAACGAGCTTTCCAATCTGGTCACGGGATATGACGAGGACTCCAAGCCGACCTCCGGCTTCCAGCGCGTCATCCAGCGAGCGGTGATCCACGTGCAGTCGTCGGGACGCGAAGAGGTGACCGGGGCAAACGTCCTCGTCGCAATATTTGCCGAGCGCGAAAGCCATGCGGCCTATTTCCTGCAGGAGCAGGAAATGACCCGCTACGACGCCGTCAACTATATCTCTCACGGTATCGGGAAGCGTCCCGGCTCTTCGGAAGTCCGCAGCCCACGCGGCGCCGAGGACGGCGAGCCCGACAGCAAGCCGAGTGCATCGCGCGGCGGTGAAGAGGAAACTGGTGCCAAGAAGCAGCAGGACGCGCTGAAGGCCTATTGCGTCAATCTCAACGAGAAGGCCAAGAGCGGCAAGATCGATCCGTTGATCGGCCGCAACGCGGAAGTCAGCCGTACCATCCAGGTTCTGTGCCGCCGTTCCAAGAACAACCCGCTCTACGTGGGCGATCCTGGCGTCGGCAAGACCGCGATCGCCGAAGGTCTCGCCAAGCGCATCGTGGAAGGCAAGGTGCCGGAAGCGCTCGCTGACGCCACGATCTTCTCGCTCGACATGGGCACGCTGCTTGCCGGCACGCGTTACCGTGGCGATTTCGAAGAGCGCCTGAAGCAGGTCGTCAAGGAACTGGAAGAATATCCGGGTGCCGTGCTGTTCATCGATGAAATCCATACGGTCATCGGCGCCGGCGCGACCTCGGGTGGCGCAATGGATGCGTCGAACCTGCTGAAGCCGGCGCTTTCCAACGGCGCGATCCGTTGCATCGGCTCGACGACCTACAAGGAATACCGCCAGTTCTTCGAGAAGGACCGTGCTCTCGTCCGCCGCTTCCAGAAGATCGACGTCAACGAGCCGTCGATCGACGATGCGATCGAGATCATGAAGGGCCTGAAGCCCTATTTCGAAGAGTACCACCACCTGCGTTATTCGAACGACGCCATCAAGACTGCCGTCGAGCTTTCGGCCCGCTACATTTCGGACCGCAAGCTGCCGGACAAGGCGATCGACGTCATCGATGAAACGGGCGCTGCGCAAATGCTGCTGCCGCCGTCCAAGCGCCGCAAGCTGATCACCGAAAAGGAGATCGAGGCGACGGTTGCGACCATGGCTCGCATTCCGCCGAAGACCGTGTCGAAGGATGACGAAGCCGTCCTTGCCAATCTCGAGCAGGAACTGCGCTCGGTGGTCTATGGCCAGGATACGGCGATCGAAGCCCTTTCGACCTCGATCAAGCTGGCGCGGGCGGGTCTGCGCGAGCCGAACAAGCCGATCGGCGCTTACGTCTTTTCCGGCCCGACCGGCGTCGGCAAGACGGAAGTCGCCAAGCAGCTTGCCTCCTCGCTTGGTGTCGAGCTGTTGCGCTTCGACATGTCGGAATACATGGAGCGGCACACGGTTTCCCGTCTGCTCGGTGCACCTCCCGGCTATGTCGGCTTCGATCAGGGCGGCCTCTTGACCGATGGCGTCGATCAGCATCCGCATTGCGTGGTTCTGCTCGACGAAATCGAGAAGGCGCATCCGGATATCTACAACATCCTGCTGCAGGTCATGGACCATGGCGCTCTGACGGATCATAACGGCAAGAAGATCGACTTCCGCAACGTCATCCTGATCATGACGACCAATGCGGGCGCGTCGGAAATGGCCAAGGCTGCGATCGGCTTCGGTTCGTCCAAGCGCACCGGCGAGGACGAGGAAGCGCTGAACCGCCTCTTCACGCCCGAGTTCCGCAACCGTCTCGACGCGATTATCCCTTTCGCGGCGCTGCCGACGGCGGTGATCCACAAGGTCGTGCAGAAGTTCATCATGCAGCTCGAAGCGCAATTGTCCGAGCGCAATGTCACCTTCGATCTGCAGGAAGACGCGGTCGACTGGCTGGCGGAAAAGGGTTACGACGACAAGATGGGCGCGCGCCCGCTCGCCCGCTTGATCCAGGAAGTCATCAAGAAGCCGCTGGCGAACGAAATCCTCTTCGGCAAGCTGAAGAAGGGCGGCGTCGTCAACGTCAAGGTCGGCCCGAAGGAAGACGGCAAGCCCGGCATCGTTCTGGAAGCCATTCCGGAATCCGCGCCGATCAAGCCGAAGCGGGAGGCCGAAACCGTTCATCCCGAAGCAGACGGCGAGGATGACGGCGAGCTGAAGACGAAGGCAAAGGCCAAGAAGGCTCCAGCCAGGAAGGCAAGGGCGCAAGCCGAGGCCGAGGTCAGGAGCGCGACGAGGAAGGGCAGCACGGTGCCGAAGGTGCCGCGCAAGAAGTAATCGTCACCGGCAGGTGAATTGAAGAAAGGCCGCAGTGATGCGGCCTTTTTTATTGCTTCTCAAACTTTTGCAGGAATGAGGGAGGACATGCAGCTGAGCGGTGCTGCGAAGCCCTTCAGTTCCCCAGCTCGCCTTTGATCTTCTCGGCGTTCGCTGCAAGCACGTCGCCATCCTCCATCTTGCCGGAATGCGGCTTCAGCGGAATGCCCTCGTGGCGGGGGATGACGTGGAAGTGGAGATGAAACACGGTCTGGCCGGCCGCCGGCTCATTGAACTGGATGACCAGGACGCCATCCGCATCGAAGGCGTCCTTCACGGCGCTTGCGATTTTCTGCACGACGGTGATGGCATGCGAAATCGTGGCCGGGTTGGCATCGAGAATGTTGCGCGATGGCGCTTTCGGAACGACGAGCACATGGCCCGGGGCCTGCGGCATGACGTCCATGAAGGCGACCGTGTGCTCGTCCTCGTAGACGCGATGCGACGGGATCTCGCCACGAAGAATCTTGGCAAAGATATTGTCGTCATCGTAAGCGGCGCTGCTCATCTCGAAATCTCCTCGTTTTCCGGTGCTCGGGTAGCGCGGCAAAGGCGCGGACGTCAATCCTCCTGCTGCCGCTCGCCTTTGCGGAAGGGGCTGTGCTCGGAGAGGATCTCGTTCATCTGCTCCACGTCCTCGCGCTCGTGTTGGAGGTAATCGGCAATCGCACGCCGCAGGCCCGCATGGGCGACATAGTGCGCCGAATGCGTTGTCACCGGCAGGTAACCACGCGCAAGTTTGTGCTCACCCTGTGCGCCCGCCTCGACTCGCTTGAGGCCCTTGGCAAGTGCGAAGTCGATCGCCTGATGATAGCAGACCTCGAAATGCAGGTAGGGGTGGTCTTCAATGCAGCCCCAATGGCGCCCGTAAAGCGTGTCGCCGCCGATGAAATTGATCGCGCCCGCAACATATCGGCCATTGTGCTTGGCCATGACGAGCAGGATGTCTTCCGGCATGCGCTCGCCGATCAGCGAATAGAATTCGCGGGTGAGATAGGGCCTTCCCCACTTGCGGCCGCCCGTATCCATGTAGAAGGCGAAGAACTCGTCCCAGATGCGTTCGGTAAGATCGCTGCCGGTCAGCCAGTCTATGGTGATGCCGTTTTCGAGTGCGGTGCGGCGCTCCTTCCGCAGCGCCTTGCGCTTGCGCGAAGCGAGGGTTTCGAGGAATTCCTCGTGGTTGGCATAGCCTTCGTTGATGAAATGGAATTGCTGGTCGGTCCGGTGCAGATAGCCGTCGCTCTCGAACACGGAAATCTCGTCTTCCGGCACGAAGGTGATATGGGCCGACGAGACGCCGAGCTGGCGGACGACCTCTTTCATACTCTCTGCGATGGCATTCTGGATCGGCCGGCGCTCCAGACCCTCGGCAACGAGCAGCCGCGGGCCGGTCGCGGGTGTGAAGGGGATCGAGCATTGCAGTTTCGGGTAATAGCGCCCGCCGGCCCGCTCGAAGGCGTCCGCCCAGCCATGGTCGAAGACGTATTCGCCGCGGCTGTGGTTCTTCAGGTAGCCAGGCAGGGCGCCGATCAGCTCACCCTTGTCCGTCTCCAACAGAAGATGATGGCCGAGCCAACCGGTTTGTGCCGTGGCCGAGCCTGACTCTTCGAGCGACGAGAGGAAGGCGTGCGACAGGAAGGGATTGTAGGCGAGCGTCTTGCCTTCCTTGGATGTCCCGGAAAGCCTGGACCAGCTCTCCGGGGAAATCGCGGTGAAGGACCGCTCGACGCGGATCGATAATTCGTCTGTCATGGAACAAATGCGAGGCCGTTTGGGGGAGGATTTTGGCTCTCCTTCAGTCTGCGCATGACTTTGTCCAAAAAGCGAGCGTCAAACCGAAACCCGGGGATCGAAACCTTCGAACGTCATCTGATCGGCATGCTCGAAGGTATGCTGGCGCGCCTTTTCGTCGCGGACCGTCCAAGTAATGACCGGGATGCCTTTTGCACGCTGGGCGGTGATGAAGGCGTTCGGCAGGTCGGCGAAGAAATAGGAGATGAAATCGAGGCCGATCTCCATCGCCCGTTCATGGTTGGCGAATTCCTCCGGCTTGTTGCCGCCGGCGGTGAGCCCGAGCGGGTAGGGCGCGTTCAATGCCTTGAGATCGCGCAGCAGCCAATGATCGAAGCTCATCAGCGCGATTTTGCCATCGTAGCCTTCCAGCACTTCGAGGACGGCTTCTGCGAAGCCTTCGTCATCCGCCTCGCGGCCCTTGAGTTCGAGGACGAGTGGGACTTTGCCTTGTACAAGATCGAGCAGCTGCTTGAGCGTCGGGATCTTGTCGGCCGTGCCGCCGACCGACAGCAGCCCGAGCTCCCGGGAGGTGCGCTCGCGGATGTCGCCCTTCATGTTGCCGAGGCGCTCGAGATTCTCGTCGTGGAAGACGATCGGCACGCCATCCGAGGCATAATGGAGATCGCACTCGATGGCAAAACCGGCTTCGACGGCGCGGGCGAAGGCAGAAAGCGTGTTTTCCCAGACGAGCTTGTTGGTGTCGTGATAGCCGCGATGGGCGACCGGCAGTTCCTTGATCCAGGCAGCGGAGGTCATTTATGCAATTTCCATGATGGCGTCGATTTCGACTGCGGCGTTAAGGGGCAGGGCGGCCATGCCGACGGCCGCGCGGGCATGCTTTCCGGCATCGCCGAGAATGCCGGCGATCAGGTTCGAGGCGCCATTGATGACAAAATGCTGCTCGACGAAGTCCGGGGCGGAGGCGACAAAACCGTTCAGTTTGATGACGCGCTTGATACGGCCGAGATCGCCTCCGAGCGCGGCCTTCGCCTGCGCGAGGATATTGATGGCGCACAGTTCAGCGCCACGCTGGCCCGCGGGAACGACGACATCTCTGCCGAGATGGCCGGTCACCGCGACCTTGCCACCTTCGATCGGGAGCTGGCCGGAAATATAGAGGAGGTTGCCGCTAATCACATAAGGAACATAATTGGCAGCGGGGGCGGCGGCTTCCGGAAGGGTTATTCCCATTTCCTTCAGGCGAGCCTCGATTTGATTCGACATTTTCGTCTCCGCTTTTTGTTGTAGGTTCTTCAAAAAACTATGTATCGAGACTAGAATCTTTGCCTGTGACATTTTCGAGCCTCGATTTGGCCGAAAGCGTTCTTATATCATCGCGGCCGAGTCCAACAGGAGATAATGGATGTTCCGACCGAGTCTTGCCGCTCTTCTTATCGCAGGCGTCTCATCGAGTGCCTGGGCTGGGGCACCTGCGTCCGGCGCGGCGATCGCCTCCGGTCTTGTCGCCCACCGGGCGATATATGACCTCGAGCTGAAGGACGCCACGGAACGCTCCGGTATCGCCGGCATGTTTGGCCGCATGGTTTACGAGTTCGACGGCAATTATTGCGAAGGTTTCACGACGAATTTTCGCTTCGTGACGCAGATCGACACCGGAGACAGCACGCGTGTCAGCGATCAGCAGACGAAGACCTTCGAGAACCTGAAGGACCGCAAGTTTACCTTCGAGACGAAGTCGTTCACCGACGACCAGCTCGACAAGGAAGTGAACGGCGAGGCAAACAACAAGGCCGATGGCGTGACCGTCGATCTGAAGCGCCCGCAGAGCAAGGAACTGCAGCTTGCTCAAAGCCGCTTTCCGACGGAGCACATGCTCGACGTGATCGAGAATGCCAAGGCCGGCAAGCGCTTCTTCGAGGCTCGCGTCTTTGACGGCTCCGACGATGGGGACAAGGCGTTGGCGACGACGACGGTCGTCGGCAAGCAGGTCACGCCGGTAGCCGGAGATGAGACGGATGCGGGCAATGCCGGCGCTTTCGCCAATGAGGCCTTCTGGCCGGTGACGATCTCCTATTTCAACGAAAATACGAAATCGGATGCGCTGCCCGTCTATCGTATGTCCTTCAAGCTTTACGAGAACGGCATTACACGCGACCTTACCATGGACTACGGTGACTTCGTGCTGACCGGTAAGCTCGCGAAGCTGGAGATGCTCAACAAGAAAGCGGACACCTGCAAGTGAACCGCAACGGATGAGGCGCATACTCCGGGAGGCATGATGCCTCGCCTTTCCTTTTCGTGCGCATAATCAGAATTCAGTCACCATTGGTAGCCGGCGTTGCCGGCAAGGGGAACGGGTATGAAGAACTTGCCATCAACTGCACGTCCAGGTTTCTTGATGGCGCTTGTCGTCACCGCCGTTGTATCGGCCGGCAATGCTATGGCGGACGATTGCCGTCGCACGCCTGAGTCCGGTATCGACTGGAGCGAGTGCACCAAGAAGAACCTGATGCTGGAAGGCAGCGATCTCCAGAAAGCGACTCTCATCGGAACCGACCTGACGCAGACCAGCCTCAAAAATGTCAACCTCACGGCGGCCAACCTCGAGAAGGCAACGCTGGTGCGGGCCTGGCTTGAAGGCGTAAAGGCTGACAATGCCAGGTTCGACAAGATTGAGGCCTACCGCGCGGTATTCCAGCATGCGTCGGCGCAACGCGCATCCTTTGTCAGCGCTGAGTTGCAGCGGGCGGATTTCACCGGCGCACAGCTTTCCGGGGCCAATTTCGAAAAGGCCGAGCTCGGGCGCGCGAATTTTGAGCAGGCGGTTCTAACAGGCGCGACATTTTCACTCGCGAATCTGTCGCGTGCCGACCTCGGCGGCGCAACCCTGGGAGGTCCCGTCAATTTCGATCGCGCCTTCATGTTCCTGACGAGGATAGAGGGCCTCGATCTTTCCGCTGCAACAGGGCTTCAACAATCGCAGGTCGATCTGACCTGCGGGGATTCGTCGACCAAGCTTCCTGCCGGCCTCAAGCCCCCAGCCAACTGGCCCTGCCCATCTGACTGAGTGGGAACGCAACCATAGCAGTGAAGTTATGTCCCGCAGGAGGCGTCGACATGAATTTCACGTTTGCCGTGGGTGACATTCACGGCTGCCTGGAGCCACTGAGAGAGATGCTGGATCGCATCGGTGGCCGCGCGCACAGCGGTACGGTGGTCTTCCTCGGCGACTATGTGGACCGCGGTCCCGACAGCAAGGGCGTTGTCGATCTCCTAATGAGCGGACCAGGCAGCGGATCCTGGCGCTGGATATGTCTGATGGGGAACCATGAGGACATGATGCTGCGCGCCTATGGCAGTGATGAGGAATATATCTGGTGGCTCGAAAACGGCGGGTTCCAGACCGAGCTTTCCTATGGCGGCAGGGTAGCATTTGGGCATCTGGTTTGGGCCGGCAAGCTGCCTTTGATGCACGTCGATGATCATCGTATATTCGTGCATGCCGGCGTGGTTCCGGAACGCGCCCTCAATATGCAGAGGCCGGACGACCTGCTTTGGCTAAGGGTGCCCGATGATTATTCGACGGATTATTGGGGAAAGCATCTGTGCCACGGCCACACGCCCTCAGATCGGAATCCCATAACGGTCGCCAACCGGACGAACGTCGACAGCGGATGCGTATTTGGCGGTACGCTTTCGTGCGCCGTGTTCGACGATTCGCTGGCTGGCGGCCCGATTGAGTTTATCCAAGTACCGGCTTAACGGGGTGATCGTCGACGCGATTTGTGTGTCGCGGCGCGACGCAGCGCATTTAGAACAGCTCGGTGGCGGTTTTTTCCGCGAATGTCTTGCATTTCTAGCCGATCGAAGGTAAGGGCACCCGCATTCCACACGTAAGGCATGGGATTGTCCGGGAGAAATCCGGATTTTTCCGCCGGTGGCATCTTCGAAGAGGATGCTGTTCGCCTTGCGGAGGTTCAACCGGAAAAGGAGTCAAAGGCATGGCATTGCCTGATTTTTCTATGCGCCAGCTTCTGGAAGCTGGTGTTCACTTCGGCCACCAGACCCATCGCTGGAACCCGAAGATGAAGCCGTACATTTTCGGCGATCGTAACAACATCCACATCATCGACCTGGCCCAGACCGTTCCGATGCTGTCGCGCGCCTTGCAGGTCATCAGCGATACCGTCGCCCGTGGCGGCCGCGTTCTGTTCGTCGGCACCAAGCGCCAGGCTTCGGAAATCATCGCCGATGCAGCAAAGCGTTCCGCTCAGTACTACGTCAACTCGCGTTGGCTCGGCGGCATGATGACGAACTGGAAGACGATCTCCAACTCGATCCAGCGTCTGCGCAAGCTCGACGAAATCCTCGCTGGCGACGCCCAGGGCTTCACCAAGAAGGAACGTCTGAACCTCGAGCGCGAGCGCGAAAAGCTCGACAAGGCTCTCGGTGGTATCAAGGACATGGGCGGCACGCCGGACCTGATGTTCATCATCGACACCAACAAGGAAAAGATCGCGATCGACGAAGCCAAGCGCCTCGGCATTCCGGTCGTTGCGATCATCGACTCGAACTGCGATCCGGACCTGATCGACTATCCGATCCCGGGCAACGACGACGCTTCGCGCGCCATCGCTCTCTACTGCGACCTGGTTTCGCGTGCTGCCATCGACGGTATCGCCCGTCAGCAGAGCGCATCGGGCCGCGACCTCGGCGCTTCGGTTGAAGCTCCGACCGAGCCGGCGCTCGACGAGGCTCAAGCCTGATAACCAGGCGGACGGGCCCTGCGGCCCGTCCAGCTTGACTGGATTGGGAAAGGCCGCGCGAGATCTGCGAAGCTCCGGCGGCCTTGACCTTTTTAGGCGGCAGCTTTGCCCAGGCCGCCTAACGAGTTCTATTATGACGCGTCTTCATCACGCTGTCATACATACAGGTACATTTCGTGCCTCAATCCGGTGGCGCATGGCACGTTGCGGACCACCGTATAACCGACAAGAGGAAGCTTATGACCGAGATTACGGCTGCACTGGTGAAGGAACTGCGCGAAAAGTCCGGCGCGGGCATGATGGACTGCAAGAAGGCGCTGACGGAAACCAACGGCGACATCGAAGCAGCGATCGACTGGCTGCGCGCCAAGGGCATTTCCAAGGCTGACAAGAAGTCCGGCCGCACCGCTGCTGAAGGCCTGATCGGCATCGCTGGCGCCGGTCACAAGGCAGTCGTCGTCGAGCTCAACTCCGAGACCGACTTCGTTGCCCGTAACGACGCCTTTCAGGATCTCGTTCGCGGCGTCGCCAACGTTGCTCTGGCGACCAACGGCACCGTTGAAGCCATTTCGGCTGCGACCTATCCGGCGTCCGGCAAGCCGGTTGCCGATACCATCAAGGACGCGATCGCGACGATCGGCGAGAACATGACCCTGCGTCGTGCAGCCAAGGTGGAAGTTGAGCACGGCGTTGTTGCAACCTACATCCACAATGCTGCCGGCGACGGTATCGGCAAGCTCGGCGTTCTGGTTGCCCTGAAGTCGAATGGTGACAAGGCCGTTCTGACGTCCATCGGCCGTCAGGTCGCCATGCACATTGCTGCAACCAATCCGCTCGCCATCCGCGCTGAAGAAGTCGATGCCTCCGTTGCAGAGCGTGAACGCAACGTCTTCATCGAACAGGCCCGCGAATCCGGCAAGCCGGAAGCCATCATTGAAAAGATGGTAGACGGCCGCATGCGCAAGTTCTTCGAGGAAGTTGCCCTTCTCTCGCAGGCTTTCGTGATCAACCCCGACCTGACGGTCGGTGCTGCGGTCAAGGAAGCTGAAAAGGAAGCCGGCGCGCCGATCGAGATCACCGGCATGGCCCGCCTGCTCCTCGGCGAAGGCGTCGAGAAGGAAGAAAGCGACTTCGCAGCCGAAGTCGCAGCAGCTGCCAAGGGCTGATAAAACCTTATAGAATGTGAAAACGGCGGGGCATCGCGTGACAACGCGGTGCCCTTCGTGTATCCGGCAGTCATGCCAATAAACAAGGAGCCAAGATGTCGTTAGAGCCTGTCTATAAACGCGTTCTACTCAAGGCTTCCGGCGAAGCGCTCATGGGAAGCCAGGGATTCGGCATCGACGTTGCGGTGGCTGACCGCATCGCTTCGGATATCGCCGAAGCCCGGAAGATGGGCGTTGAGGTCGGTGTCGTTGTCGGCGGCGGCAACATTTTTCGCGGGGTAGCGGTCGCCTCCAAGGGCGGGGACCGTGTGACAGGCGACCACATGGGCATGCTCGGCACGGTGATCAATGCGTTGGCACTCGCTACATCGCTGCGCAAACTGAATGTCGACACGGTTGTGCTTTCGGCGATTTCGATGCCGGAACTCTGCGAGAGCTTTTCGCAGCGGGCGACGCTCTATCATCTTTCGATGGGCCGGGTGGTGATCTTCGCCGGCGGCACCGGCAATCCGTTCTTCACGACGGATTCCGCAGCCGCTCTTCGCGCTGCCGAAATGGGTGCGGAGGCGATCTTCAAGGGCACGCAGGTCGATGGCATCTATTCTGCCGATCCGAAGAAGGATCCGACGGCTACCCGTTTCGACCACCTGACGCACAAGGAAGTGCTCGAAAGGGGCCTTGCCGTCATGGACATCGCCGCCGTCGCCCTTGCTCGCGAAAATTCCATTCCGATCATCGTCTTCTCGATTCACGAGAAGGGCGGATTTGCTGAAATCTTGACGGGCGGTGGCCTCAAGACCATCGTATCGGATAACTGACTAGAAGACAGCGCTGCAACCGCGGCGCGTCAGAGTGACGGGAGCATCGACTATGACTGAAGAAATCAAGGAACTGAAGCGCCGCATGGACGGCGCGGTTTCCGCATTCAAGCACGATATCGCATCGTTGCGCACTGGCCGCGCCTCGGCCAACATTCTGGACCCGGTCACGGTCGAAGCCTATGGCTCGCGCTTGCCATTGAACCAGGTTGCTAATATTACCGTGCCCGAGCCGCGGATGCTTTCGGTATCCGTCTGGGACAAGTCGATGGTCGGCGCGACGGATCGCGCCATACGCGAATCGAATCTCGGCCTCAACCCGATCGTCGACGGACAGAACTTGCGCATTCCGCTGCCGGAACTCAATGAAGAGCGCCGCAAGTCGCTGGTCAAGGTCGCCCATGACTATGCGGAAAAGAGCAAGGTCGCGATTCGCCATGTGCGCCGTGACGGCATGGAAGGGCTCAAGAAGGCCGAAAAGGACGGCGTCCTGAGCCAGGATGACAGCCGTGCGCAGTCCGAACGTGTACAGAAGATGACGGATGAGATGATTTCCGAGATCGACCGCTTGCTTGCGGACAAGGAAAAGGAAATCATGCAGGTTTAGGGCGTTCTCCTGCGCCCCTGGAGACCAGACGGATAATGTCGGAACCAGCATTCTTGAGCATGCCAGAACATGTTGCGATCATCATGGATGGCAACGGCCGTTGGGCAAAGCAGCGAGGGCTGCCGCGTGCAATGGGTCACCGCAAAGGTGTGGAGGCCGTTCGCGAGACCGTGCGCGCCGCCGGGGATGCAGGCATTAAATACCTGACGCTCTTTGCCTTTTCTTCAGAGAACTGGCGCCGGCCGGAAGCCGAGGTCACAGACCTGATGGGGTTGCTGAAGGCCTTCATCAGGCGGGATCTCGCGGAACTGCATGCGCAGAACGTGCGGATCAAGATCATCGGCGACAGGCAGAGCCTCCGCAGCGATATTCTCAACCTTCTGCTCGAGGCTGAGGAGACGACGCGCGACAACACGGCGCTGACCCTGGTTATTGCCTTCAACTATGGCTCGCGCGACGAGATCGCCCGAGCCATGACGAGCGTTGCCAGGGATATCGAGGCCGGACGGCTGCAGGCGGGGGACATCACGCCCGAACTCATCAATGCGCGGCTGGACACAGCCGGCATTCCCGATCCCGACCTCATCATTCGCACCAGCGGCGAAGAGCGGCTCTCGAACTTCCTTCTCTGGCAGGCGGCCTATTCCGAATTCGTCTTCGTGCCGGAGTACTGGCCGGATTTCAGCCGCGAACTCTTTTATGCCGCACTTGAGAAATTCGCGGCGCGCGATCGCCGGTTCGGGGGCATTTCGGCGCAGGCGGCCGCAGTAGGTAGCTGATGCAGCAGGAACTGAAACTTCGCGTCGTTTCAGGCGTCGTTCTGGCAATCATCGTGCTTGCGGCGACATGGTACGGCGGCTTTGCCTTCCGGTTGCTGTCGGCTGTGATCGGCCTGCTCATCTATTATGAATGGTCGACGATCACGCGGTTGCAAGGCGAACAACCGGTTGCGAATGCAGCGGGCTGGATAGGGCAGGCGGCGATTGCCGTTGCGATCCTGCTCGGCCGCTTCGATTTTGCGCTGAGCTTGCTTGTCTTTTTCTTCGCTGTCGCGATCGGCTTCGTTGTCGCCCGCAGTGCCAACTGGTGGTTTCCGGCAGGCGTGGTCTACGCGGGATTGACCGGCATCGCGCTGGCCGAGATCCGGGGTGCCGACACCGCCGGACTGCATGCAATGCTCTTCGTCTTCGCCGTGGTTTGGGCCACCGACATTCTTGCCTATTTCGTTGGGCGTGCAATCGGCGGGCCGAAGCTAGCGCCCAGGATTTCACCGGGAAAGACACAATCGGGTGCCCTGGGAGGTGCGGTCTCGGCCGTTGTCGCCGGCAGTCTCGTCGCCTATTTCTTCATCCCGGAGGCGGATTGGCTGATGGCGGCTGCCGTCGCCTTCATTCTTTCCGTCTGCAGCCAGGCGGGCGATCTGTTTGAATCTTTCATCAAGCGCCGGTTCGGCGTAAAAGATTCCAGCCGTCTCATTCCGGGACACGGCGGCGTTATGGACCGGGTCGATGGGCTGATTGTCGCTTGTTTTGCGGCGTTCTTGCTCGCGACATTATTTTCCCTGATAAAAGGGGATGGCATGGCGCCGCTCGGCGCCGCCTTGTTCGGTCTCTGATAAATGCGTGAGCGCAGCGGAAGGATTTCATGGAAGGCTTGACCAGTATATTCGGCTTTCTGACGGGCTACATCATTCCCTTCGTCGTGGTTCTGTCGCTGCTCGTCTTTGTGCACGAGATGGGGCACTATCTCGTCGGCCGCTGGAGCGGCATTCGCGTGCTTGCCTTTTCGGTCGGTTTCGGACCGGAGATCGCGGGCTTTACCGACCGGCATGGCACACGGTGGAAGATCTCGGCGATTCCGCTTGGCGGCTACGTGCGCTTTTTCGGCGACGAAGATGCGTCGAGCAAGCCTGATATGGACAAGCTCAAAACGATGTCGCCAGAGGACCGTGAGCGTTCATTTGCAGGGGCGAAGCTCTGGAAGCGGGCGGCGACCGTAGCGGCCGGTCCGATCGCCAATTTCCTGCTTGCGATCATCATCTTTGCAACGCTTTTTTCGATCTACGGCCGTTCGGTCGCCGACCCCGTCGTTGCCGAAGTGAAGCCGCAAAGCGCTGCAGCCGAAGCTGGCATATTGCCCGGCGACCTGCTCTTTGCGATCGACGGCGCGAAAGTCGAGACCTTCGATGATGTGCGGCGCTACGTCAGCATCCGTCCGGAACAGCGGATTGTGGTCACGATCGAGCGAAACGGCGAGAAGATGGACCTGCCGATGGTGCCGAAGCGCACCGACATGACCGACCAGTTTGGTAACAAGATCGAGATCGGCCTGATCGGCATCGTCACGAACCAGGAAGTCGGCCATTTCCGCGTGCAGACGTATACGCCGCTCGCGGCGCTGCGGGAGGGTACGGTCCAGACCTGGTATATCGTCACCGGCACCTTCAAGTATATCGGCAATCTCTTTGAGGGCTATATGAAGCCTGATCAGCTCGGAGGTCCCATCCGCGTAGCGCAAGCTTCGGGCCAGATGGCAACGCTAGGTGTTGCTGCCTTGCTTCAGCTCGCTGCAGTATTGTCGGTTTCCATCGGACTACTGAATTTGATGCCAGTTCCGGTACTTGATGGCGGCCATCTGATGTTCTATGCGATTGAGGCAGTTAGGGGAAAACCTTTGGGAGCATCGGCTCAGGAAATTGCATTCCGCATTGGCTTGGCTATGGTCCTTTCCCTGATGGTTTTTGCTACCTGGAATGACATCAGCGCGTTGATTGGCTGACGCGCTTGGTGGAGGGAAATTACCGTTTATTTACGATGTTTCAAAGCTGTAGTGGCGAATGGGTCACGCTTCGAAATGAAGTAAACAGAAATTAACTCGCTACCTTGCTTGTAGGGCAAAAGCGGGTAAAACGACACACGTGCCGGAATCGGGTTCGCCCGGAGACGGGGACGAGAAAAAAGGTAATGGGTGAAATGAAGGCTGGTTCAAGATTTTTGAACGCAGTATCGGCGGTTGCGCTGTCTGCAGGTATCGTTGCTTCGGGCGCAGGTGCAATTACGATCGTTTCCGCGACTGCTGCGGAAGCAGCCGTTATCCAGCGTATCGACGTGCGCGGAGCCAGCCGCGTTGGCGCCGAAGCCGTCCGGTCCAATCTTACGATCACCCCCGGCAAGAGTTTTTCAAACACCGACATCGATGACTCGGTGAAGCAGCTCTACGGCACCGGCTATTTCTCCGACGTGAAGATTTCGGTCTCCGGTAGCACGCTCGTCGTTACCGTCGAGGAAGCTCAGCTCGTCAATCAGGTCG
The DNA here is from genome assembly GCF_056755095.1 of Rhizobium sp. SVR5-9E. Lineage (NCBI taxonomy): Bacteria > Pseudomonadati > Pseudomonadota > Alphaproteobacteria > Hyphomicrobiales > Rhizobiaceae > Rhizobium > Rhizobium sp. SVR5-9E. The sequence goes on from NZ_JBNDHS010000107.1 coordinate 16,497, forward strand.
TCTTCAACGGCAACCGCAAGATCAAGGACGACAAGCTTGCGACCGTGGTGCAGACACACGCAGCCGGTCCTTACAACGATGCGCAGATCCAGGCAGACATCGCGGCGATCAAGGAAGCCTACGCTGCGACCGGCCGTAGTGAAGTTCAGGTGACGACGCAGGTCGTTCCGCTCGGCGAAGGCCGCGTGAACCTTGCCTTCGTCATCGATGAAGGCGATCGCACGAAGATCGCAGGTATCAATTTCGTAGGCAATAACGCCTACAGCTCCAGCCGCCTCGCTGCCGTAATCAGCACCAAGCGCTCGAACTTCCTGTCGTTCCTGACCCGCAAGGACGTTTACAACGAAGATCGCCTTCATGCCGACGAAGAGGCGCTGCGCCAGTTCTATTTCAACCGCGGTTATGCCGACTTCAAGATTATCTCTTCGGACGCCTCTTTCGACGAGACCACCAACAAGTACACGCTGACCTTCAATATGGAGGAGGGGCCGCGTTACAACTTTGGTCCCATCACCGTGCAGTCGACGGTCGAGGGCGTCAGCGCCGATCAGCTTCAAGGCCTGGTGACGACGCACGAGGGCGAGGTCTATAGCGCCAAGGACGTCCAGCGATCCATCGAAGCCATTTCGGACCAGGTTGCTTCGGCGGGCTACCCATTCGCGCGTGTGACGCCTCGCGGCAATCGCGATCTCGGCAACAATACCATCGGTGTCGAATATCTCGTCGATCAGGGCGAGCGTGCTTACATCGAACGCATCGAGATTCGCGGTAACAGCCGCACGCGTGACTACGTCATCCGTCGCGAGTTCGACATGAGCGAAGGCGACGCCTTCAATCAGCAGATGATCACCAAGGCGAAGCGTCGTCTTGAGGCGCTCGGCTTCTTCTCGTCGGTCAATATCACGACCCAGCCCGGCAGTTCGCCTGACCGCGTCGTGGTCGTCGTCGATGTTCAGGATCAGTCGACGGGTTCGTTCGGTATCGGTGCCGGTTACGCCGCTGGCGGCGACGGCCTGCTCCTGGAAGCCTCTATCGAGGAAAAGAACTTCCTCGGTCGCGGCCAATACATCAGGGTTTCTGCTGGTGGCGGCGTCGAAGGATCGCAGTCTTACGGCTTGAGCTTCACTGAGCCTTACTTCCTGGGTTATCGTCTGGCGACCGGCTTCGACCTCAATCACAGCCAAACCTCGAGCAACGACAACTACGACTATACGGAAGACAGCGCCATTCTTCGTACGACGGCGCCGATCACGGAAGATCTGGCGACGACGTTCCGCTACAACTTCAAGCGGATGGATTACGACGCCGACGGCAACGACCTGAGCGATCTGTCTGACACCTATCAGCACCTGGTCACTGACGGGCCGTGGATCCGTTCATCGGTTTCCAACACGCTCACCTACAACACGCTCGATGACATGACGCTGCCGCGTGAAGGCGTGTACGCGACGCTGACGAACGAAATTGCCGGTTTGGGCGGCGATTCGCAGTACTACAAGATCTACGGCAAGGCGCGGTATTATCATCTGCTGGCCGATGATGCCGATATCATTGGATCGGTTGCTGCTGGCGCAGGCTATGTTGTCGGCTTCGGAAGCGATTTGAACGTCTTCGACCAGTTCACGCTC
>NZ_JBNDHS010000108.1:0-17977 GCF_056755095.1 Rhizobium sp. SVR5-9E
GATGGACGGAGGCGGCTCTTGACGCAGGGCGAGCCGTTCCTTGAGACGCCGGACGGCCGCTTTGTGGTGGTGCGTGCTCGCCTTTGGAGAAAGGCCGACCCGCACCTGCCCTAAGAAGGCAGGCAGCGCCTGGCGTCGGAGCTGTTATTGCTCTTGAAGAGAGTCGAACCGCTGACCCTGTTGTTACGATCTGGGGCCCAGAGGGGACCGGCTTTTGGTGTCAGGGAGAACGATAGCGCAAGCGCGCCCTTTCGAATGCGCTCTCGTTGGTCATCCTCTGGTATTGTACTAAACTTCAATGCGCCGATTTCGGTGAGCTGGACTCAAGCTACCACTGCCAAGCCGGCGAAGCGCGCAAGCGGGCTACGTCGCGCGCCGGGATTCTCCAAAGTGGCGGCGATATTCGCGACTGAACTGCGACGAGCTTTCGTAACCCACGCGGAAGGCGGCAGTCGTGACGTCGATGTCTGGACCAGCATCTGGCTTTCGTGGTCTTTCTACATGTTGTCAGCTTCCGTCGAGGTTTTGCGGGTTACGTTCCCGCCGCCCTTCAAGCCCCACTTCCATCCGCTGATTGCAGGCATGTCATCGCCATATTGCTCGATATACTCGCGATGCTCGATCAGCTTGGCATGTAGTGCCTGCTTGAAATAGGCGGCACGAGCACCGAGCTGCGGCAGCCGGTCAATGACGTCCTCGACCAGATGGAACCGATCAAGCTCATTCATGACCACCATGTCGAAGGGCGTGCTTGTCGTGCCCTCTTCCTTGTAGCCGCGCACATGGAGATTGTGGTGGTTGTGCCTGCGGTAGGTGAGCCGGTGGATCAGCCATGGATAGCCATGAAAAGCGAAGATGATCGGCTTATCTTTGGTGAACAGTGCATCGAAATCAGGGTCCGACAGTCCGTGAGGGTGCTCTTCCTTAGGTTGTAATTTCATCAGGTTCACAACATTGATGACGCGCACCTTCAGCTCGGGCAGATGTTCACGGATCAGTTGGACCGCGGCAAGTGTTTCGAGAGTCGGAACATCGCCGCAGCATGCCATGACCACATCCGGCTCGCTGCCCTTATCGTTGCTCGCCCATTCCCAAATGCCAAGGCCGATGGTGCAATGCTTGACGGCCTCCTCCATGGTCAGCCATTGCGGCGCGGGCTGCTTGCCTGCGACGACGACATTGACGTAGTTGCGGCTACGCAGGCAGTGGTCCGTCACCGACAGAAGCGTATTCGCATCCGCCGGCAGGTAGACGCGGACGACGTCGGCCTTTTTGTTGACGACGTGGTCGATAAAGCCGGGATCCTGGTGACTGAAGCCGTTGTGATCCTGCCGCCAGACATGGGAGCTCAGGAAATAGTTCAGCGAGCCGATCGGCCGTCGCCACGGGATCTCGTTGCAGACTTTCAACCACTTGGCATGCTGGTTGAACATCGAGTCGATGATGTGGATGAAGGCTTCGTAGCAGGAGAAGAAGCCGTGGCGACCCGTCAGAAGGTAACCTTCCAGCCATCCCTGGCATTGGTGCTCGCTGAGAACCTCCATGATGCGGCCATCGGGCGAAAGATGATCGTCTTCCGGATAGATCTCGGCCATATAGCAGCGGTCGGTGACTTCGAGCACGTCCTGCCAGCGGTTGGAGTTGTTCTCGTCAGGGCTGAACAGGCGGAAGTTCTTGCTTCCGAGGTTTGCCTTCATCACGTCGCGCAGGAATTTTCCCATCACGCGGGCCGATTCCACCATCGTCGCACCGGGGCTGGGAACCTCCACGGCATAGTCGCGGAAATCCGGCATCTTGAGATCACGCAGCAGCAGGCCGCCATTGGAGTTGGGATTGTCGCTCATCCGGCGATGGCCTGTGGGCGCCAACGCAGCCAATTCGGGCTTGAACCGGCCATCCTCCTCGAAGAGCTCCTCGGGCCGGTAGCTTTTCATCCATTGCTCGAGGATGCGAATGTGCTCCGGCTTGTCCATCTCGCCCATGGGGACCTGATGCGACCGCCAGTAATCCTCGCATTTCTTCCCGTCGATCTCCTTCGGGCAAGTCCATCCCTTTGGGGTTCTATAGACGATCATCGGCCATGCGGGCCGCTTGACCTTGCCCTTCGTACGGGCATCGGCCCAAATCGCCCAGATTTCGGCGATGACAGTGTCGAGAGTTCCGGCGAGCTGCTGGTGAACCTTGTCAGGATCATGCCCCTCGACGAAATAGGGCTTATAGCCCATGCCCTCGAAGAATTTCTGCAATTCCTCCTTCGGGATGCGGGCGAGGAAGCATGGATTGGCGATCTTGTATCCGTTGAGGTGAAGGATCGGCAGAACGCAGCCGTCGCGGGCTGGATTGAGGAATTTATTGCCGTGCCATCCGGTCGCCAGCGGGCCTGTCTCGGCCTCACCGTCGCCGACAATGCAGGCAACGATCAGGTCCGGATTGTCGAAGGCTGCGCCATAAGCGTGGCTCAAGGCATATCCAAGCTCTCCACCTTCGTGAATGCTGCCGGGCGTTTCCGGCGCGACATGGCTCGGTATCCCACCTGGGAAGCTGAACTGCTTGAACAGTCTCTTCATGCCTTCCTTATCTTGGCTGATATTAGGATAGACCTTGCTATAGGTTCCTTCCAGGTAGGCGTGGGCGACAAGCGACGGTCCGCCGTGGCCCGGGCCAATCACGTAAATCATGTTGAGGTCATCGCGCTTGATGACCCGGTTTAGATGGGTATAGAGCATGTTCAGGCCCGGAGATGTTCCCCAGTGCCCCAGCAGGCGCGGCTTTATGTGTCCGCGTTTCAAAGGTTTTCTCAGGAGTGGATTGTCGAGCAGGTATATCTGGCCGACCGAAAGATAGTTGGAAGCTCTCCAATAGGCATCGACCAAATGAAGTTCGTCGGTCGATAGGGGTTTTTCTGTTCGGGTACCGTCTGCTGCAGATTGCCTGCTAACTGCCGTCTCAAGCGAAGCCATCGAAGTCTCCCTGATGATGTCGGACTGTTATTGAGAACGATTTTCAAAGATTCCAGATGCGATGCTCAACGAAATAGAAGCTACGCAGTAGCGCATGAAGCATGCAGTCTTGGAATATCGGTGGTAGCTATGCCTCTAGAGAGATTTCCAGCACGCAACGCCTCGCCCATACATGAAATCTTGTGTTTTAGTATTGCATAATACTAAGCTGGTGCCACAAAAAATAAACGAGCGCCGCTTTGCCGTGTAGCTTTTTCTGCCGTTCCGTCGGCCGCCTCCCTACGAAACCGGGCACGGCTCGGCGTTCCAAATTGAGATTGCATATTCCGCAATCGTGCGATCGCTGGAAAACCTCCCTGAACTTGCGATGTTGAGGACTGTCTTCCTCGTCCAGGCGTCCGGCTTGGCGTAGAGTGATTGTAGCCGACGATCCGCCTCCATGTAGGAGGTGAGATCCGCCAAGTGCCTGTAGGTGTCACCGCCGGCCAGAAGTATATTGCGCATCGCGTCGACGAGCGCAGGTTCGTGACGAGAGAAATGACCCGACAAGATCAGGTCCAGAACGCTGCGGGTCTCCGGCTCGTTCTCATAATGCCACCAGGGATTATACCAGCCCTGGCTCGCGGCGACTTGTTCCGCGGTCAATCCGAAGAGAAAGAAGTTCCCCTCGCCTGCTGCCTCGGCCATTTCGATGGTTGCGCCGTCGCGGGTGCCGAGGGTCAAAGCGCCGTTCATCATGAATTTCATGTTGCTGGTGCCGCTGGCTTCAAATCCGGCGGTCGAGATCTGGTTCGATACGTCGCTCGCTGGAACCAGGCGTTCCGCCACCGAGACGCAGTATTCCGGCAGGAATACGACCCTGAGACGATTACGCACTGCGGGGTCGCCATCTATCGTATCGGCAATATTATTCAGAAACTTGATGATGAGCTTTGCCACGTGATAGGCGGGCGCGGCTTTTCCGGCAAAGAAGAAAGTGCGGGGCGGCATGTCGATATCCGGGTTCTCGCGAAGCCGGTTGTAGAGCGCCACAATCCTCAGCCCGTTGAGCAGTTGCCGCTTGTATTCGTGTATGCGCTTGATCTGACAGTCGAAGATCGTATCCGGATCAACCTGGATGCCCGCTTGCGATTTCAGCCAATCCGCAAAACGCAATTTCGCGTGGCGCTTGGCAGCGCGGACTGCGTCGACGAATGCGCCGTCATCGGCAAGCGGCTTCAGCCTCTCAAGATCGTCGGCTTTCGTAATCCAGCGGTCGCCGATGGCGTCGGTGATGCAATCGGCAAGCCCCGGATTCGATAGAAGCATCCAGCGTCGTGGCGTGATGCCGTTTGTCTTGTTGTTGAAACGGTCCGGATACAGTTCCGCCAAATCCTTCACCGTCACGTCGCGCAACAGCCTTGAGTGTATCGCGGCAACGCCATTGGTGCTATGGGAGCCGACAATCGCGAGATGCGCCATCCGGACGAGGTGACTGTCGCCATGCTCGACAATGCTCATCCGTGAGACACGGTGATTGTCTCCTGGCCAGCGCGCCATCACCTCGTCTCTCAGCCGGCGATCGATCTCCAGAATGATCTGCAGTTGACGCGGCACCAGCATCTCGAACCATCGGAGCGGCCATTTCTCCAGTGCCTCGGGAAGCAGGGTATGATTCGTATAGGCGAGCGTGCGCTTCGTGATGTCCCAGGCCTCGTCCCAGCCCAGCTGAGCTTCATCAAGCAGGACGCGCATCAGTTCGGCAATGGCCATGCTGGGATGCGTGTCGTTGAGCTGGATCGCGACCTTGTCGGGCAGGCTATTCCAGTCGCGATTGTTCGCGCGAAAACTACGGATAAGATCCGCCAGCGAGCATGCGACCAGAAAATACTCTTGGACGAAGCGCAGGCCTTGGCCCATGCTGGTGGAATCGTCTGGATAAAGGACGCGAGTGACGGTCTCCGCCGTCAGGCGCTCGGCCAACGCGCTGACGAACTCTCCGGCGCTGAACTCCTGGAAGTCAAAACTGTCGGGGGCGGCGGACGCCCAAAGCCGCAATGTGTTGATAGTTTTGCCGCCATACCCGACCACCGGTCTGTCATAGGGTATGCCTAGCAGCGTCGATGGTGCGCCGGTGATTGCTTTCAAGTTCCCGCCACGCACCTCGAAGGAGCATCCGAGCTCGACCGTCACCGCCAATTGGGGGCGCGCGACCTCCCAGGGATCGGGTCTGCGCAACCAGTTGTCGGGCTGCTCAAACTGCCAACCATCTACGATCGTCTGCTTGAAGATGCCGTATTCGTACCGCAGTCCGTACCCCATACCGGGCAATTGCATGGACGCTATGGAGTCCAGGAAGCACGCCGCCAGCCGTCCGAGTCCGCCATTGCCGAGACCAGCATCCGGTTCCTGCGCCAGGATTGCCAACTCGTCCAACTGGTGATCTTCGAGGAACTGACGCGCGATCGCATCGAGCCGCAGGTTGAGGATGTTGTTGCTCAGCGACCGGCCGATCAAAAACTCCATCGAGAGATAATAAATGCGCTTTGGATTTTCCCGGCTGTAGGTCTCTTCGGTTTGCTGCCACCGTTGAGACAGGATATCGCGAACGGAGCGGGCCATAGCTTCGTACCGCTCGCGGTTTCCAACCGCGGATGGGGCGAGCACGTTGTCGAAGAGCAGATGGCGCTCGTAGAGGGCATTGTCGCCGCCGCAGAATTGAATCGGCCCGCAACCATATTGCTGTAGGAGATCCTCCGGCGCATCGTTCTGCGGAAGGCCAGTCGGAAGGCTCGTGGGTTTGCTAGTCATGCCCCTTGTTCCCCGATATTCGTTGCTTCCCAACGTCGTCAAGACGTTGCACCCTCGTCAGCGAAATAAAGCAGGTTTCGAGCACGCTGGTCGCGCCATGTTGGCAAGCCGCGTTAGCGGAATTCTAGTCGTCAATGATACCAGCATTTCGGCTCAAGCTCCGAAGTGGGCTATGGTCAGAAAAAGATAAACCTGTTGCCCGTCATCTTCAATTGGCGGGTATGTGTTTGACAAGAATAATTGAATTAGCTTTATATAATGTGCGGTGCGGGTGCATCAGATATGATCGCAGGGGCACGCCGAGATGTCGTTTCTCAAGGCCGTGCGCAGCCAATCGCGTCATGTCGTCAGCGTGTTTTCTCCCGTCCTTCTATCTGATCGATCCAAGTCGGCTTCCGTCGGTGTGATACTCAAGAACAATATCATAGGGGCTGCGCGGCGTGCCGGGCTCGGAGAAGTTGATGCAGGTAATTGACCTTTCGGCGAAAAGAGCAAGGACATGGTTCCCTCTGCTTGTGACCAAAAGTCACGTCCCTTCACCCGAAGGGCCGAAACGCAAGTGGAGGACGGTAAGGCCGTTGCGGCCAATGCGAGCCTGGCAGGACCAAAGCCGGGGTAGGACGCGAGGCGCTCTCTTTAAGATCGTCTTGGACTGGATCAGCGAGTTGCGCTCGTCCGGTGCCGACGGTAACGCACCGCTCTTCCCCGCGCCTTCCAGCACCGATGGCCAGGCAGTCCGCAACAGACATTCGAATTTCTCTCATCAGCCGCCTGTGAGAAAGATCCTTGCGCCCGCGGCCGATCGCGCTCGCGTGCAACGTTTCACACCCCAAGCCATCCGCTCGACCATTGCCCAGATGATCGCGGATTGGGGGCCACGGCCGACGAGCGAAAGGCTCTAAGCAGAGCCTCGGCCATGAGCACTATCGCACGACCGAGATGTATTACGGTGCCCTGGAGGAAGGCCGCCAGCACGAACTCGTTCAATCGATCCGGCAGCGCGGCGAGAAATCGCTGCACCACGACCTTATGCTGCCGCTCTCCAAGGAGCCCGAAACATTAGGGCCGGGCCGGACTTCTGGAGATGCTGAAGCCTTACAAATGGAGGACGTCGAAACGGTGATGTAAAGACTGACGAGTTGCGGAAGTGAATGATGTTGTATTAGGCGCAGCCTCATCATTGGCGGCGATCACCCACTATCGATACTGGATCCCTATCGCAGTCAGTGGAGCGGAAAATCAACGTACGGATGACGGAAATGTATACGGCATTAACTCCGTTTCTGATATTCTCGCAGTTGATACAGATGGTTAAGAATTCCAACGGGCGATTGCGAAGCTGGCGATGATAAAGGCTAGCGACGACACCCGCAGCGGCTTCCCAATTGACGTCGGTTCCCGCGATGTGCACTATGAACGTTGGGAGTGAACGCTTACCGGTCAATGCAACTACTGCGCCGGTCCAAGCTCATCAAGGCATTGCAACCTCAAGGGGCGTGGCATGTCGTTTTCGATCCTTATAAAGTTCATCTAGTCACAGTGGGTGCACGCCACCCGAACAGAGTGTCAGCATTCGTCGGCATCACCGGAGGGAAGGCACAATGTCAAAGACGATGAAGGCCGCCGTCGTGCGGGAGTTCAAGAAGCCGCTGTCCATCGAGGAGGTGCCGATCCCCGAGGTCGGTCAGGGCCAGATCCTTGTGAAGATCGAAGCTTGCGGCGTTTGTCATACGGACTTGCATGCGGCCCACGGAGATTGGCCGGTGAAGCCCAGTCCGCCATTCATTCCGGGGCATGAAGGCGTGGGGTCCGTCGTCGCGGTGGGCGGCGGCGTGACAGCTGTGAAAGAGGGCGACCGCGTCGGCGTGCCGTGGCTTCACACGGCCTGCGGACATTGCCGGCACTGTCTCGCCGGCTGGGAGACCTTGTGCGATCTGCAGAAGAACACCGGCTATTCTGTCAATGGCGGGTTCGCGGAATATGTGCTTGCGGACCCCGATTATGTCGGCCATCTGCCAGCCGGCCTTGATTTTGAAGCGGCGGCCCCGATCCTGTGCGCCGGGGTCACCGTCTACAAGGGGTTGAAGGAGACCGACACGAAACCCGGCGACACGGTTGTGATTTCCGGCATCGGCGGGCTCGGCCATGTCGCGGTTCAATATGCCAAGGCAATGGGCCTCGAGGTCATCGCTGTCGACATAGCCGACGACAAACTCGAGCTGGCCCGAAAAATGGGTGCCAGCACCGTCATCAACGCCAAGACGGCCGACCCCGTGGCCGAGGTTCGTCGGCTTTGCGGAGGAGCCCAGGGAGTGCTTGTCACGGCGGTCTCGCCGGTGGCCTTCCGGCAAGGCCTTGGCATGCTCGCGAAGCGCGGCACGATGTCTCTCGTCGGGTTGCCGCCAGGCTCGTTCGAGCTTGACATTTTTGATACCGTCCTAACCCGCAAGACCATCAGAGGTTCGATTGTCGGCACCCGGCTGGACTTGGCCGAATGCCTTCAGTTCGCGGGCGACGGGAAGGTGAAGGTCCACTACTCGACCGAGCGTCTCGATGACATAAACAGCATCTTCGACCGGATGCGGCAGAACAAGATCGACGGCCGGGTCGTGATGAAGATCTGATCGCGATGCGGCCTAGAGCGCTTCTTCGTCGCGGAAACGCTCTATTTCATTGTTTTCCTGCATTTCCGGGCGGAAAGCTGCTTGGAACCTTTCCTGCATTTCCTTGAACCATGCCAGCCTGAACTGATCGCAGAGTAGGTCTTCGACAACAGGGAGATAGCCATGCACAAAGGCCTGTCGGAAGGACATGAAGGGGTCTCCAGAAGAGAGCTGCTCGTCATGATGGGCGCGGCCACTGCCCTTGCGAGCTACAGCAATTCCGCAAGGGCTGCCGACCGGGAAGACATTGTGATCGAAGCGGTCGCGCCGGGCGAGGACGTCTTTGCCTATGTCAGCAGGAGAACCGGAGGATTTGATCGGACAGTCTACCAGCAGGTGATCGGCGCGGCGAATGACTTCAAGGAGGGAGATCACGCCATTGGAGTCGGGGCCGCGGATGAGACGACACGGAAGAATGCCCGCGCATTGCTGACAAACACGAAAATCAAGGATCTCTACGAGCACCCTCTGTTCGAGGACGATCTGCAACGACTGATCTGGCAGACCACCGACCAGTCCCAGTATGCAAAGGTCAAGGACTGGACCATGGGCCAGTTGAAGGATTTTCTCCTGACCCGGTCGGAGGTCGACATCAAGGGCGTCATGAATGGCCTGACCAGCGATACGATCGGCTGCGTGCCGAAACTGATGAGCAATGAAGAGCTTGTTGTCCTGGGTCAGAAAATCTTCAATGTCCTGCCGGGCACCCAAATGGGGGCCAAGGGATATATGGGGGCCCGCATCCAGCCCAACTCTCCCACGGATCATCCCGACGATGTGGTCTGGCAGGTCTTCGATGCCTTTTCCTACGCGACCGGCGACATCGTCATCGGAACCAATCCCGTGGACAGCACAGTTGCAAGCGTCGCTACGGTCGAACGGGCGCTCAAGGACATCGTCGATACGTTCCAGCTGGGCGACGTGATCCCCTGGTGCGTGCTTGCGCATATCGATGTTCAGGCCGAGGTGAGCGAACATTACCCGGCAACCGTTGCTACGATGTTCCAAAGCCTTGCTGGAACGGACGATTGCAACAAGATCTTCGACATCACGAACGACAAGATCCTGAAATATGCGACCGCGAAGAAGGGCGAGAGATACGGCCTCTACTTCGAAACCGGCCAAGGCTCGGAATTCACCAACGGCGTCGCAAACGGCGTCGACATGATGGTGCTCGAGTCCCGAAAATATGGTTTCAGCAGAGCGGTCGGGTTGGAGCTTGCAAAGGTGCAGCCGATGGGCGCCTGGCTTCACGTCAACGATGTCGCCGGCTTCATCGGGCCCGAGGTCTTCAAGAGCCGCGAGCAACTGGTGCGGTGCTGTCTCGAAGACATCGCTATGGGCAAGCTCCACGGGCTGACCATCGGCCTCGATATCTGCACGACGCTGCACATGACGGTCAGCCTGGACGATCTGGATTGGTGCCAGGACCAGATCATGCCGGCCAATCCGGTCTATCTCATCGCGCTGCCCACGAAGAACGATCCGATGTTGAGCTATCTCACGACGTCGTTCCAGGACCATGTTCGGTTGAGGCAAAGATTCGGCTTCAAGGTCAATGATGTGATGTGGGATTTTTACAAGCGAATCGGGATCGTTGACGAGAACGACAATTACACGACGAACTACGGCGATCCTCTCTGGGTGTACTACCAATACCGCCTCGCCAAGGGTGACGCACGGTCCAGGGACGCGGTCTACGCGGAGGGCCGGCAGAAGATGAGCGAGGTGGCGGCGAGGGGCGTCGACCTCGCCACCGGGCACGGCGAGAATATCTGGGATCTCAACCCCGAGCTCGCAGCCAAGGTCAGGGGGCTCTATGATGATGCCAAGCAGTCTCTTTGGGCCGAGCTCTCGCCCGAGTTCATTGCCGCCGTTCCCAATGTCGTTCCAATCCGCAGCTTGTCCCGGGACCGCAACGACTATATCGCCCATCCAACGTCAGGCGAAGCACTGAGCCCGGGAGCGATCGCGGACATCAAAAGACTAAGGGATTCCTGGGGGGGTAATCTGCCCAAGGGTCAGATCGTCATCTCGGACGGCCTGAACGCCAAGGCCATCATGGACGACGGACATCTCGCACCCTACCTTGAGGAGATGCGCGGGCTGCTTGCCGAGGCGGACGTACCAATGAGCGACAGGAATATCCTTGTCACCGGCGGAAGGGTGCGGGCCGGCTACAGGATCGGCGAGCTGCTCTTCGAAAACGCGGACCCCAACAGCTTGCGAGGCGTTCTTCACATCATAGGCGAACGTCCCGGCACCATGCACCACGCCTATTCGGTCTACATCACCGTTGCCAGTGGCAGGCGTTGGTCCGAGAAGGGCATTGACCACGATATTACAAAGCTTGTGAGCAATGTCGCCGACACCGCCTTGCCGCCCAGGGAAGCGGCAATGGAAACCTTGATGATCATCCGAGAAATCGTCGGTAAGAACGTGAACGGCAGCCGGCGCTATCGGACATAGCGCCGAAGGGGACGAACTAGGTCGTGTCGCCGCAACCCCTGAAGCGGCCGCCATAGAAGCACTTTCGGACCGATTTCGATGCGCGCTGTGACGACCGAAGGATGAGCGACCAGACAACTTGGGAGAGCCATTCAGTCATGAGAGCTACCCGATAGTCCGCCTTTGGCGGATATCGTTGAAGTCGGAGTTTGAGCCTCCGCGACGGTCTGCGCGAAGTTTTCAGGGGAAGAAGGCTCTGACCCGGCGCGCCCTCCGGAATCATAATCCGCCCCTTTCTCATCCAAGACCTTGCTCCCCGCGTCCAACGCAATCCAGTCAAGCGGCGATAAGCGCGAACGTGTGCCGTGCGATCATCAGTTCCTCGTCGGTCGGCACGGCATAGACTGCGACCTTGCTGTCATCGCTCGACACCAGCAACTCGCCGGCGTTATTCCGCGCCGGATCGAGGGACGCTCCAAGCCAGCCGAGCTTTTTGACAATCCGCTCGCGCATCACCGGCGAATTTTCCCCGACGCCAGCCGTGAAGACAAACGCGTCCAGTCCGCCGAGCGCTGCCGCCAGCATGCCGGCATTGAGGCTGATGCGGTGGACGAAATGGTCGAGCGCCAGCGTCGCGCCGGGGTCGTCGCTGGCAAGCAGATCGCGCACATCGTTGCTGATGCCGGAAAGTCCCTTCAGCCCGGATTCCTTGTAGAGCAGATCATGCAACTGCGCAGGCGTCATGCCCTGCTGCTGCAGCAGATAGAGCAGCACACCGGGATCGATCTGGCCGCATCGCGTGCCCATCGGCAATCCATCAAGGGCCGTGAACCCGAGCGTGCTCTCGACGCTTCGCCCCTCAAAGAGCGCGCACATGGACGCGCCGCTTCCGAGATGGGCGACGATGACGCGTCCCCCGCCAACGTCCGGCGCGATCTCGGCCAGCCTTCCGGCGACATATTCATAGGACAGCCCGTGAAAACCATAGCGTCGGACACCCTCTTCGAAATACTGCGCGGGAATGGCGTAGTGGTCAGCCATCGGATCATGGCCGCGATGGAAGGCGGTATCGAAGCAAGCGACCTGTGCAAGCTGCGGCTGGCGCTCCAGCAGCACACGGATCGGCGCAAGATTGCTCGGCTGGTGCAACGGCGCAAGCGGCGTGTAGCGCTCCAGTTCGTGCAGCAGGTTTTCGTCGATGCGCGCCGGGCGCATGTGGTTCGGGCCGCCATGGACGATCCGGTGGCCGACGGCAATCAGGTGGCCCTCGTGCCGCTCCCGCAGCCATTCGCCCACGAGGCGCATCGTTGCAGGCAAATCGGGAAGGGCCTCGTGCGGATAGTTTTCATTCGCCAACTGCTCGCCGCTGGCACCCTTGATGGCCAGGTGCGGCGCGGTGCCGATCCCTTCCATCTTTCCCTTGACCAGTCGCGTGAGCGAACCCGAGATGGCGAAGACCTCGAACTTCAGGCTGGAGGAACCGGCATTTACGACGAGGATGGTGTCCATGGCATCATCCTCCCTGTATCGGTGCCGTGCGGCGGCGCGCATCGGCCAGCAGGACGCCGACGGCGCAGGAGGCAAGGCGCGCCCGCACTGAATCCGCGCGCGATGTCAGGATGATCGGCACGCGCGCACCAAGGACGATGCCGGCTGCGTCCGCCTTCGCCAGGAACGTCAGGTTCTTCGCCAGCATGTTACCGGACTCGAGATTGGGAACGACGAGGATCTGGGCGCGGCCAGCGATCGGCGATTGGATGCCCTTTATCCGCGCGGCCTCCGGATCGATCGCATTGTCGAAGGCAAGCGGTCCGTCAAGGATGCCGCCCGTTATCTGTCCGCGCTCGGCCATCTTGCAAAGAGCAGCGGCCTCGATCGTCGAAGGGATCTTCGACGTGACCGTCTCAACCGCCGAAAGGATCGCCACGCGTGGCGTGCCAAGGCCGACCTGGGTGAAGAGATCGATCGCGTTTTGAATGATGTCGCGCTTGGCATCGAGATCCGGCGCGATGTTGATGGCCGCGTCGGTAATGAAGAGCGTTTCCGAATGGTGCGGGACATCCATTACGAAGACATGGCTGATGCGCCGCGCCGTCCTCAGTCCCGTGGCCGATGAAGTCACGGCCCGCATGAGCTCATCCGTGTGCAGGCTTCCTTTCATCAACAAATCAGCACCGCCTTCGCGGATGATCTCCACCGCCTTCGCCGCCGCCGCGTCGCTATGCGGCGTGTTGACCAGCTCGAATGGCGAGATATCGAGGTCATGCGCCTTGGCGACCGCGCGCAGCTTTTCCGCCGGCCCGACAAGGACCGGGCGCATCAGCCCGACCTCGGCTGCCTCGACAGCCCCGCGCAGCGATGTCTCGTCGCAAGGATGGGCGACGGCGGTCGTCATCACAGGAGCCTGCTTGGCCTTGGCGATCAGCCGCTCATACTTCTGATGCGGCACGGCCTCTTTCCCAACGTCATGTAAATCCTGCATTTTCACACTCCATGTTGAAGGGCTGGTTCAGGCCCTCGGCTTCAGCATCTTGTTGGTCAGCTCGTGCGGCGAACAGCCTTCACCGGTGTGGTCTTCGCCGGCGGCGAGACAGGTTCCGGCAGCGACTCTCCGGAAAGGCCGAAGACCCCGACAATCCTCTGCCAACGCTGTTCGGCTTCGCCGGAAAGCGCGCCCCCCGCGTTCAAGACCTCACGGAGGGAAGACAAGGCCTCCCGGCAAACACTCTCCTCTACCGGCAACAGCCGTGGGGTCGCACTCACGGCAGCCTCTTCGTCGATCAGCAGCATGAGGAACTGGTCGCGGATCAAGGTCTTGAACTCCGCCAGCGTCATTGCCGGCATTCCGTCCTCGGCGCGCCGCATCCGGTGGATGGCGGCAAATCCACGCTCATCGGCTGCACCATTGGCCATGGCGACGTAGAGCAGGTTGCGCGCCAAGCCTTCCAGGTGACCTGGCGCGTGGGTAATGATCGAGACGACGCCGGACTCCGGAAAATAGGCGTGGCTGATAGGCCTCTTCGGAGCTTCCAACTGGTAGTGAACGGAGAGATCGACCCGCTCGGACGCCTCGATGACTGCCGAAGCTGTCTCATCATCGAGTGCGGCAATGAGTAAATTAGCCGTAGCATTGCGATTGGACATTTCATGCTCCCGGGGCGAGAGCAGATTGTGCCAGGAGCGGCTGACGCCCATTGCCGTTCCATGTTGCAGACTACGCCTTAGCAAAGGCTTCGGCAAATCTGATTGTCCGGTATCGTACTAAGCTTTTGGTTGGTCGAGGTAACAACCTCATGCGATGGTACGCAATCAGACGGCGATCCTGTTTCCCGCTGCCCAGCGTTAAGCGTACCGTTTTTGCATCAGCCCAACGCATGCAACGGGTGTCGGCCGCTTGAGAGACAATCTGCTCTTGCTCCAAGCGGAGGAGGAGAACTGTCATGTCTCTTTTCGAACTACTTTCCTACAGTGACGAAGAGATAGAGCCTGTAGCATCCGCGCTCAGTGACTGGCTGGCGACAAACCACGTCGATCCCCAATCCGAACGCGGCCGGACTGCGTTGTCTAGGGCCATCCTGCTCGTCCGTCGGGTGTTGCACCGCCGGATGATATCGTGGCCGGTCTTGCTGCGATAAGAGCCGACCGCTGGTTTTTCTTCGTCCACGACATGCGAACCAAGAGCTCACGGATGACAGCCGGTTTTGGCTGAAGTCTGGAACTTCCAACAGCGCCGCCGTTGTTAACCGCTCATCATCTCACGAGGCGCGGTTATGGACGACGGACACTGGGCCACCATTGTAGAATTGCAACTGCGGCCCGGTGCGCGGTTCGAAGTCATCACAGGAACACGGGCAGCCCTGACATTGCTAACATCGAGGGCGTTGGTGCACGGATCATTCAGCGGTCTTGATGTAGGCGAACGGCGATCTCAATAGCCGGTCTGTCTCAGTCATGCCTTTCAAACACAATTCCGCCCGCCGTCATCTGATCGGGAAGATAAAATTCAAGGTGACGAACTGGCCGGAATATAAGGCGGGCCTCCGCCGACGTGGCAGCTTGACCCTGTGGCTGGCGCCGGAGGCGGTTGCCATGTGGGTTGCTCCACGACGAACAACGCGTGGTGGCCAGCCTCGCTATTCTGATCTTGCCATCGAGACAGCCTTGTCCCTCCGCATGGTGTTCGGACTGCGGCTACGCCAAGCCGAAGGCTTCCTGGAATCGGTGTTGCAATTGATGGGGTTGGCACTCTCCGTCCCCGATCATACCACGCTCAGCCGTCGGGCACGGACATGGCAATCGCCCAGCAAACGGCGGGATCCTCAGTTCCTCTGGACGGACGGGTGCATGTTCTTGTCGATAGTACAGGCCTTCAAATCTATGGCGCGGGCCAGTGGCTGAAGGAGAAACATGGCGCCAAATCCCGTCGCGGTTGGCGCAAACTGCATCTGGCGCTGGATGCTAATAGCGGCGAGATCATCGCCCACACAATGACCGACCAGGACACAGGCGATGCCTCGCAGGTGGGGCCACTTCTCAATCAGATCGACGGTCCAATCGGACGGTTAACCGCCGATGGTGCCTATGATGGAAAGCCCACCTACGACGCGATCATCAACCACAGTGCCGATGTTGCCATCATCAGTCCGCCACGGGTCAATGCAGTCGAGCCGGCCAGGAATCGATCTCCCGGCCAAAGGGATCAGCATATCGCCGCGATAAGCATAGACGGGCGGATGAACTGGCAAGCTTCCACCGGCTACGGCAAGCGTGCGCGGGTCGAGACCGCCATCGGCCGATACAAATCCATCATCGGACCGCGTCTGCGGGCTAGGTCGTTTCATGCTCAGCAGACGGAAGTCGCCATCGGCTGCGCCGTCCTCAACCGCATGCTTGCCTGCGCCCGCCCGAAATCCGCTCGCCGCAAGGCAAAGGTAGCCTAGCCAACGTCATCAAAGATAGAGATCCGTCATGCTCCAGATCCGTGCACCAACGCCGCCTTGAACACGATCACTGGAAACTGCTACCGAACAAGAAACGCTAAGGCTCATCATCGAAACCCCATCCACGTGCGACTCTCCCGTCATGTAATACAGGTGAATACAACTCGAGAAGGGATTGACCGACTCATCTGTGTGAGCTCTCCTTGCCCCTGGCTTCTCGTGATTCTTTCTCTAAAGAACAGGTCTGATGCTAAGGTCTTTTGAAACCCGCCTTGATTTGAGAAGCCCAGTTGGGATCGAAGCCGATAATACTTTGAAGGCGTATTCGGCTTTGATGAGCAAGGCGGAACGCAAGATACTTGCAAAGCTACTATCTGGAAGGTTCTGGACAGGCGACCTGCACAAATCGATGTACCGCCCCCTTGGAATAACAGCGACCCATTTAGATATGGCCTATCGGCAACTTTCGGCTCGCTTGTCATGTGCTCGCGAGGTCGGAAAATGGCGCGAGCGAGAGCTACGGCTCAAGATCAAGAGTAAGACCGTCGATATCAAGAGAAAGACGCAGCAGTTGGATCGTACAAAAAAGCTCCTTGGCAACCTGAGGCAGGAGCTTGCCGCGGTGCGCGAAAAGTTGCGCAGCCTTCGCGAATTGATTCCATCGATTGCGGCCGGTCCGCTCCGCATTCGGACGTTAAAGGCACTTCTAGATCGATATTACGCCAAGAGAGAAGCGTGGCAGCGCGCTCAAACCCGTAAACTAAAAATGAAAGAAGCACTGCATTGGGATAAGCGCCGTTTGGGGCACCTCACGCATCAAATTGAAAAATGCCGCTTGCAACAAGAGCGACCGGCCCTTTGTTTCGGATCCCGCAAGCTCTTTCGCAGGCAGTTTGCGTCATCTGTCATTCGCCACGGGCAGAGTCATGAAGCTTGGCTGGCGGCTTGGCGTGCAAAGAGAAATAATGCGCTAACGTTCGAGGGCGACAAAAGTCGCCAGGGTGGCAATCCTTTTGCTCGGTTGAGCGAGAACGCCAACGGCACGTTCAACCTCGAACTGAGATTGCCCATGGCGCTGGCCCGAAATGCCACAAAATCCTATGAAGTGCGCGGAAGAGAAATCAATGCCGTCGATTTCCATGACTTATCTTTCAATCATGGTCGGGATGTCATCAAGGCCGCGCTGAAAGCCCGCCGACCGATCACCATAAGGCTAATACGCGATGATAGGTCCTGGAGAATTGTGGTCACGGTCCGCGACGATTTGCCCGTCGCAGACGCTCGCATCGGCGACGGTGCACTGGGTGTTGATTTAAACGCCAGACACCTTGCCGCCGCAGTGATTGATGGAAATGGCAACCCCACCCGCATCATGACTGTGCTGTGTTCCACGAGAGCAAAGTCGGCCAACCAATCAACCGACATTCTGTGTAAGGCTGCCCTAAAGATCGTGCGAACGGCACAAATAGCGGGTCTCCCGATCGTTGCCGAGCTACTCGATTTCACTCAAAAGAAAGCGTTGCAAGAAAAGTGGCGCGGCCCGAAATATTCACGGGATCTATCTCGCTTCGCCTATGGCAAGTTCAATGCAGCTCTTATTTCTGCCTGCGCTCGCAACGGCGTCGGGCTAATAAAAGTGAGATCTTACCACTCGACACGCGTGGGGCAGAGTTCATTTGCGAGACGTTATGGGCTTACCTCACACGAAGCGGCGGCGGTTGTCATAGCCCGCCGTGCAGTTCTTCATCCTGCGCGTAATGTGATCCTGTCCCGGGACGATTGTGCCCCGGGCACGTCCTATCCATGTCACCCGACCGCGACCCGCGAGGAAAGGAAGGCATGTATGGAAGGGCTCGATCCGCAGGCGAGGGAGATGAAGGTAAACGGCGCAATCAGCGCACGGTTCGTCGAGAGGGCTAATCTCGACCCGCCATTAAATCGTTTCCACGGTGGGCGCACCGGGTGACCAGTGCATGGGCCGGTCGGCTTCAAAGGAATGTTTCCGGAGAGCCACGTTAGTCGGAGAGTCAAGGGCTGGACTTACCGCCGCGTCAAGCGAACTACCCCGGACACCCCGGAGCCGAATTACGAGGTCTATTCTTCCCCGAAACGCGCAATTATGTGCAACGCGTCATGGAGAACTATGAGGTCTACAAAGCGCGGCTGGGACAAACGC
>NZ_JBNDHS010000109.1:0-17968 GCF_056755095.1 Rhizobium sp. SVR5-9E
GTGGTCAAAGGCTCGCTCGCCAGCTACACGTTCGAGCATATGGAAATCGCAAGCTATCGCATCCTGATTGCGGCGGCCGATGTCGTTGGCGATGCCGAAACGAAAGCGGCTTGCGAAGGCATTCTAGCGGAGGAAACCGCCATGGCGGAGTGGCTTTCCGATCATCTGGATGAAGTCACACGGCAATTCCTGCCGCGAGATGAAGCGGACATGACTGCCAAGCGCTGACTAGCGCGCTGCAGAGCGTGACCATAAAACTATCAGAGATAGACTTGAACCGGCGGGCAATCATAGCTCCAGAAAGGACTGGCGAGACCGGCCCTCTGCACTAGGAAACTGGCGGCTGAGGTGGAATGGTTGGTGCACATATCTGCGAACGCGCAACGAGCTCGACTCGAAAAGACGGATGAAGTTGCCAAGGCCATCATCGAGCGGGAGCGCCTTCAACGCGAGGCCAAGACCACGAAATTACGTCAGGCTCGGCTGGGCAGCCGGGACGCTAGGCAACCGTCCAAGTAATACAAGCGGAGCGGCCTCAGTCACCTACGGCAACGCGATCGCCTTGCCGATCAGCCGCGCGTATTCCAACTCAGGAGCTCCGTATAGGCCGCCGGCGGCCGCCATGAGACAGTGTGGTCTCTAATGACGCAGATGCCCATTGCGGCTTAACGAGCAACTCCCCTTCAAGGATGTGCAGCGCGCTCGTTACTCCGGACCGCCGAACACCAAGCATGAGCGACAAGAACTCGTGGGATAGGGCGATTTCGGAACTCCCGATGCGGTCCTGACACATCAGCAGCCAGCGAGCCAACCTCTGCACAATAGTTCCCTTTCCGTTGGCAAGCGCGGTGTAGGTAGCTTGTACGTGCACAGTCTGAATGTAACGGATGAGCAGGTCCAGCAAAGTTGGTCTGTCGTGGATCAACCGGTCCAATTCGTCGACCGGCAGACGTTGAGCGGCCCCTGCAATCTGGACGAACAGCCGATGCATTTACTTGGATCGCGTGGCGGGCTCCCAAACCCGACCCTTCCGCGCGCGTTCCCTGGATCAGGTTGCTACGCTTCGGCGCGGCGTCTTTTTGTCTGTACGCTACCGGACCAAACACTCCAACCGTCATCAAGTTCGCTGCGCGGTCTAATTCATCGGTGAACGCGAGCCGTGTCCAGTCGATCAGCGGTTTCAACAGGTAGTCAAAAAAGGTCCTGTCGCCCTTGTTGATGAAGGCATTTACGGGCATCCCAGGTGTAGTTGTTGGACCGACACAGAAGGCGGAAGGTTGTATGTGATGCGCAGTGCACGATAGCATGGTTGCTGCGTCGCTTGATCAATCAGGCGATCGGCGGAACGCGTTGGAAAGGTAATTGTTAAAAATGTCGTGAGCAGCCTGGATGAATAGGGCCATCTCATAGTTGTTATCGCTATACTGGTTGTAAGATATAGATGCAAAGAACCGCCCTTCAACGGTAACTCGATAATTGCAGAAACGCGGGAAGTCATTTCGCAAACATGTATTGTCGTATGTCTTGTACCGAATGCCTTTGAGGGACCTGCTTGCAGGGTCGCTGTCGGTGAAATCATTTCCCAGCGGTGAATCTATCCGCTTTCGCTCCGTTGGGGACCCTAGTGAAGAGATTTTACCGGGCAGCTCGATAACCAGGCGGCCGAACCCAATTGACGAGTTGCGAGCATATGGCGAAAAGGCGCACCAAGACTGCTGCCGTGGAAGGTTCTTACAGTCCTCCCCGATCAGAAACACGATCCATTTTATCTCAGGTTGCTCCGTGTGCTTAGCAATGTAGCTAAATAAGGTCTCGCCATCATCATTCTGGACCGCGGTCCGGAACGACTTGGAAAAATTTCTGGTCGCGCCCCCGTCATCGAGCTGTATGCCAAGACTACCGGTAGCTAGAATAGATACAGAAAGTCCATTTATTGTTGCAACGATGCGCTCTCTCTCGATTTGGCTCGCCTCTTGTGAAAACGCCAATTTTACATTCTCGAGGTTGACACCAAGCGTAAGAAGAAGCGCAGCTAGTAATTTAAACAATATTGATGAGTGACGGCAACCGCAAGCGACAGGAGCATTCATGCGGCAGACCTTTCAGCAGCTGCGATCAAATAGCGAAAGACTCGTCTTCATCTGCTTATCGCCTATCGGACATAAGTGAACACCCACTGAAGATGTGTCCGAAAAAGGTTAACGCGGGGATTTTAATTCGTCCTTTTCTGTGAGCGTTTATCTCGGCCAGTATCAACGTTCGCTACACGAGAGAAAAGTAAGCCAGGCAACCCGGCGCGGTTCAGATGCGCGGCCGCGCGGCAAATCGCCTGGGGCTGACGCAGCCGGCCGTCAGCAACGCGCTCAATAGCCTTCGCTACGTGTTTGACGATCATCTCTTCGTGCGCACCCCCGACGGGGTCAAGCCGACCCAGAAAGCGCTCGACCTCTGGCCGAAGGTTCCTCAGGGCGTGGATATACTGACCGCCACGATGTTCCCGCCCGAGTTCGAGCCGACACTCACGACGGATACGTTTCGGGTTGCGATCACGGACGCGCTCAGGAGCGAGTTGACGGTTTCGCTTGGCGTTGCGTTCTTTCAGGTGGCGCCGAGAGCCCATCTGCAATTTCACCATCATACGAACATGACATCGGGCCTTGCGCTGCAGAATGATGAGATTGATTGCGCCGTCGGCATGTTCCCCAGGCTTCCAAGCGGGTTGAATGTGATGCCGCTGATGACCGACGAATATGTTTGCGTTCTGCGCAAGGATCACCCGCTGGCGGGAGAGGATCTGACGCTTGAGGCTTTCACCGCGTCCAGCCATGTCCTTGCGAAACCGTCCGGTATCGGCTCCGACACGATCGACTATTGGCTGGCCCTGAATAGCCTCAACCGGCATATTTCCCTGGTCGTCGCCTATTTCGCCGACGCCATGCGCATATCAGCTGTCAGCGATCTGCTCAGTTGCGTTCCCGTCCGGCACCTCAACGAGGGCGCAATGACGGAGCTCGGGCTCGTCGCTCGCCCGTTGCCGTTCGAAACAGAGAAGATCCTTTTCAAGCTCGTGTGGCACGAAAGGACCGAACGCTCCGCCAGCCACAGCTGGCTGCGCGATCTCATCGTCGCAAAACTTGCACTCAGCGCGAGCGAGCCGCGGGGCCTTTGAATTTCGCCGTTTTATCGATTGTCCCGGCAGGTATCTGTTTCAGCCGTATAGAAGTTCGACCGTCTCCATGGCTTCGAGCCGTGGGATTATCAGGCGAATGCGATCGTCACCAAGCCGCTCCAATGGGAGCTCGGCTTCACCGAAGACCAGCCGAGCCTTTTCGCCCGTGAAGGACGAAGGGACCTTCACCACGAGTTCGAGGTCATGCAGCGGGATCAGTTCCTCGATAATCCTTCGCTGTCCGGTGTTGAAACTGCCTGGAGCCGAGAAATTCACCAGCGTGATCACCAGCCGATCGCTCTTTTCCATCACCGACACGTCGATGAGGCCCGGTCCCGTCACGATGACGATGTTCTGCCAGCCCTTGGCCTGTTTTATCGCATTGGCCAACAGTCGGAAGAGGTCACGGAAACCGTAACGGAAGCCGATGAGATCGGGTTGCCATGGAAAATGGACGATCCGTCCGTTACCGACCCTCCGGTCGATGACCATCGGATAGTCGGTGATGTGATCGATCTTGTTGAATTCCGGCACTGAAATTCCGCTGCCAACCTCGCCTTCGACAGGAGGCACCAGCGTCAACGGCGTCAGGCCCGAGTGATCTTCGGTCCTGACGAAGGTGACGTCGCCTGCAACCGGCAGGAGATCGGTCCCATCAAAGCCGGCGAGCAGCGGCGAGGACGGGTCGCGGATTGCAGCATAGGCGGCTCGCAGGTTTTTCCAGGTCACGCCCGTCCCCTTGGCGCCGATCAGCCGGCCGAGCAGCGTATTGGCGCGGGGCGCTCCCATCTCGTCGAAATTGCCGCTGAGATAGGTAGAGACGACATGGCCGCCATTATGGACGTAGGTCTCGATCGCCTTGCAGGCGGCGTCCGAAAGGCAAGCGGTATTGGGAAGCACGATTGCCTTGTACTTCGCCAACGTGGCCGCGGTGATCCTGGTACCGCTGACGATGTCGAAGGCAAGGCGCTGGTCCATCATCGCATTATAGGCGCCGCGGAAATGATCGAGATAGCGACCTGTCGGATCCTTGTGCCCGAAATTGTCGAGGCTGTGGCGGGAGTAGACGAGGGCGACTTCGGCAACCGATGTCACCTCCATATAGGTTTGCCGATTGCGATCGAAACGAGCGAAGAGTTCCCGCAAGCCGTCAAGCCCCCGGTGATCGAACTGCTCCTTCTGGTAGCCGGTGACATGGATCCGCGGCATGACGCCCTGGGCCATGACCTGGCCGGCCCACATCTGGTTCTCGGCAACCGGCACTCGATAAAAACGCCACCAGGGCAGGAAATAGCTGGTTGTGATGCCGCCGCCTTTTTCCGGCGCGAGAGAACGCATGTAGCGGGCCTCGAGGCCAGGCCAGAACATATTAGCGTAACGACGCTGCGCCTCGAGGACGATGCCGTCCTGGTGTGGCTCGGTGTAATCTAGGTCCCAGCCGCCGACGCGGGAATGATCCCAGGATTCGGCGACCTGGCTGAGCGGCATCCGGGCACAGGATGGACGCACGCGCGTCTTGGCGGCCTGGACCCTTGCATTCCATTCCGCGATGCACTCGTAACGCCATTCGTTATACTGCCGCCACGTTTCGCTTCCCCAGTCCTCGTCCGGGATCGCCTTGCCGGTCTTTGCCCGGAATTTCTGTTGGCAGACCGCACAATGGCACTGCGGCGTGTGCCAGGGGGAAAATTGCGCGGCGTTCGCCCAGAGGCCGTCGAACGGGTAGCGCGTCAGGATTTCCTCGACGACGCTGATCATGAAGTCGTTGTAATAGCCGCCGTTGGGGCAGGTGATGAAATGGCCATGGACTTCCACCGGCTTTCCGCTCTTGTCCTGCACGAACCATTCGGGCCGTTCCGCGTAGAGGGCGCGCGATGCCATGCTCGGGTCGATACGGGCAATAGGCCTGATGTTGCGCTTCGCCAGCGACGCGATCATCTCGGCCGGCAAGTCGCGCTTGCCAAGGGTCGAAGCGCGGGGATGAAGCGGAATGTCGGTCGGATAGAAGGCCGTGATCCCGCCGACCGAAAATCCGAGCGCATCGAGTGAGAAGGACTTGGCGAAGTCGGCCATTTCCTCTGCATTCCAGCTTCCCGCATCGCTCTCGCGAAGCGTCATGATCATGACGAGCGAGGTGCGGAGCCAGCTGTGGTCGGGTTGCTGCGTCATCGGGTGCTCCCATGGAACGGCGCCGCGACGGCGCAAGTTTAAATGGCCGGCGATCTGTGGATGCCGGGTGACGGCCGGTCTTGCGGATAAAAGCCCTAGGCGCTCAATTGGGCGCCTAGGACCGGATCGGATTGCAGGAGTTCCCGTGTGTAGGGGTGCTGCGGATTGGTGAAGAGATCTTCCGTTCTGCCCTGTTCGACGATCTGCCCCTTCCTCATCACCAGCACCCGGTCGGCGAAGCTGCGGACCACCGGCAGATCGTGGGCGATAAAGATGTAGGAGAGGCCGTAGTCGTCCTTGAGGCTCTTTAGCAGGGCGATCACCTGCGCCTGCACGGAGACGTCGAGCGAGGATACCGCCTCGTCACAGATGATGACGTCAGGGCGCAACGCGAGCGATCGGGCGATTGCTATGCGCTGTCGCTGGCCGCCGGAAAACTGATGCGGATAGCGCTGGGCATGGTCCCGCGACAGACCGACCTGTTCGAGAAGATCGCCGACGCGGGCCTTCCAGTCCCTCTTCGGCAGGATCTCCGGGTGGATGGCAAAAGGTTCGCTGATGATATCCGTTACTGTCATGCGCGGGTTGAGCGATGCTGTTGGATCCTGAAAGACCATCTGGATCTGGCGCTGGAGCACCGTCCGGTCCGCCTGCGTCGGGTTCAGCATATCGCAGTGCTTGTAGGACGCCGTCCCGTTCGAGGCCTTTTCCAGCCCGAGCAAGGTGCGGGCAAGGGTCGATTTGCCGGACCCGGATTCGCCGACGACACCAAGCGTCTCCCCTCGCGCCAGCGTGAAGGACACTTTGTCTAGCGCCAGCACCAGTGGATCGCTGGACGAACTCGGATAGCCTTTCGACAATTCATTGACCACGATCAGCGGTTCGCTTTTTCTGCTTGTCGCGCGCGACACTGGAAAGCCCTGTTTGCCCGGAATCGCGCCCAGAAGGTCACGGGTATAGGCATGCTGCGGCGCGCCAAAGACGCGTTGTACCGGCCCGGTTTCGACAATCTCCCCCTTGTTCATGACGGCGACACGATCGGCGAGACCTTCAACAATGCCGAGATCGTGGGTGATCATCAACAGGCCCATGCCGCGCTCCTGCTGCAGGTCCTTGAGGAGGCGCAGGATGCGGGCCTGGACCGACACATCGAGTGCCGTCGTCGGCTCGTCGGCGATCAAAAGGTCCGGATTCAAGGCGATCGCCATGGCAATCATGATGCGCTGCCGCTGGCCGCCGGAGAATTGGTGCGGATAGTCGTTGAATCTCGCTCGTGCATTCGGCAATTCGACCCGTTCCAGGAGGTCGAGAGCCTTTTCACGGGCCTGCCTTCGGTCGATCTCGTGGGCGCGAAAGGTTTCGGCCACCTGCCAGCCCACCGGATAGACCGGATTGAGCGCAGCAAGCGTGTCCTGGAAGATCATGGCGATCTTCGAGCCGTTCAGCTCGCGCTGCCGCTCGTAGGACGCCTTCAGCAGGTCCTCGCCGCGATAAAGCACTTCGCCCGAGGTGATCCGGCCCGGCGGAATATCGATCAGGCCCATCAAGGCCGAGGAGCTGACGCTTTTGCCCGATCCGCTTTCGCCGAGGATCGCAAGCGTCTCGCCCCGGTCGATATGCCAGCTGACATTGCGCACGGCCTGAACCGCACCCTCCTGCGTATGGAATTCGACGGACAGATTGCGGACGTCGACGAGATGCTGGTCCTTTCCGGTCATGAGGATTTCTTTCTGGATTCCAGCCGCCAGCGCTGAACCGGATCGCCGACGATACGCAGCCAGTTGGCGAAGAGATTGAGCGACATCGCCGTCAACGTGATCGCCAAACCCGGCCAGAAGGCGACCCACCAGGCTGTGCTCAGATAGCTCTGGCCCTGCGCCACCATCGCTCCCCAGGTGAAGTCCGGCGGCTGGATGCCGAGGCCGAGAAAGCTGAGGCTCGATTCCGACAGCATCACGAAGGCGAATTCGAGAGTCGCGATCGTAATCAGCGTGGGCGTAACTGTCGGACGGATATGCCGCCAGATGAGGCGGGTTGGCGAGGCGCCCATGAGCCGCGCTGCGGTCACGAATGTCCGTTCACGCACCTCGAGCACCTCGGCGCGGGTGGTGCGAAGGTAGATCGGAATCCGGGTGATGGCGAGCACCAGGATGACATTGCCGATGCCAGGCTTGAGGACATAGAGGACGATCAAGGCAAGCAGTAGCGAGGGAAAGCTCATCACCACGTCGGCGACGCGCATGATTGCAGCGCTCGCTCAGTCGTTGCGATAGCCGGCGATGAAGCCGAGCAACGAGCCGATGAGCAGTGAGCAGATAACGGCCGATGCAGCAAGCAGCATGGTATTCTGCGCACCCACCAAGAGTCGCAACAGGATGGAACGCCCGAGCGAATCCGCTCCGAGAATAAAGGTCCAGCCATATTTGAAAGATAGCGGTGGGGCGTTGCGGGCCAGAAGATTGATCTTGTTGGACGAGGCCTCGAAGAGCGCGGGTCCAAAAAGGGCGGCGAAGACGACGAGGAGAAGGAATATGACCGCCGCCGTCGCGAACTTGTCGTGCCACAAAAGCAGCAGATAGCGGTGAAGGGCGGAGCGTTTCGTCGGATTGGCGGAAGAGACGATGGTCGTCATGGTCATCGGCCTCAGCTGTACCGGATGCGGGGATCGAGCAGCACGTAGGACAGGTCGATCACGATGTTGAGCGCGAAAATGGCGACCGCCGTCAGGATGACGCCGCCCTGGATCATGGCAAAATCACGGTACTGGATGGAGTCGATCATCAATTTTCCGATGCCGGGAAGACCGAAGATGACCTCGACCACGACGGCGCCGTTGATCATTCCCGTGGCCTGATCACCGGCGACGGTGATGACAGGAAGCATCGCATTCCGGAGCGCATGAACGAAGACGATGGTCGTGCGGCGCACGCCCTTGGCGCGCGCCGTCTTCACATAGGCTGACGACAAGGCGCTGATCATCGACCCGCGCACCACCTGGGCAATCAGTCCACATGGGCGAATGGAAAGCACCATGACCGGCAGGATCCAGTAAACGAACCCTCCGGTTCCAGAGGTCGGCAGAACCCTCAGCCAGACAGCGAAGACCAGGACGCTGACGATCGCCAACCAGAAATTCGGCAGGCTGGCGCCGGCAAGTGAAATGACGTTGACAAAACGGTCGAGGACGCCATTCGGCCGCTGGGCTGCAAGCGCGCCGGAAACGATCGCAACGATGAGAGCAAACAGCACGGCGAAGAAGGCGAGCAGCAAGGTGGTCGGAAAAGCCGCCAGGATGAGATCCAGAACAGGGCGGTCCTGCCGGAGAGACGTGCCGAAATCGAGATGCAGCAGATCCCGCAGGAAATGCCAGAACTGCACGATCAACGGATCGTTGAAGCCGTGCGCGGCAGAAAATGCGGCTCTCGCCTCGACCGAGGCTTCGACCGGCAGATAGATATCCGCAGGATTGCCTGTGAGCCTCGCTAGAAAGAAGACGAGGACGACAAGTCCCACCATTGAGATGGCGCTATGGGCCATTCTGGTTCCGATATAGCGGTGCAACGCGCACTCCTCCCTTTTTCCTCGATCCGTCCAGATCGGACATGGTGGCCGGCGGTCTCCTTCCGCCAGCCCTCCAGGATTCTAGGGCCTATTTGGTCTCCGCATAGGTGCCGTCCTTCTTGCGGATCGCCGCCCGATCTTCAGGCGTCTCCCATTCCTGGGCATATTCGCTCTTTTCCCAGGCTTCGAGATCCATCAGGCCGATACCCATGCCGAAGCCGGGCTCGCTCGTGTAGGTATTGACCATAAAGGCCAGCCATTTGCCGTCCGGGCTGACATTGGAGTTGCTGGCGCGCCACGGCTGCCTGTCGAAAAAGCGGGTCATGCGCACGCGGCGGCCAGACCCGTCAAGCTTGAGCTTCCAAAGATCGATCGGCGGAAACTGATCGACGAAATCGCAGGAGGATTCCAGGCAGATATGCTCGTGGTCGGGGAAGATGCCTTCGCATTCATTGTGCGTCAGCGGCTCGTCAATATAGGTTCGGACGTCAAGCGTCTTCAGGTCGATGCCGCGCGTCTGGGTCCGCCAGGTGGTACTGCGATCCCGCGGGCCGATATACTCGGCCATGATCACTTCGGTATCGTTATTGCGGAAATCCTGCGGCTCGGGACGGCGCAATCCGCTAGGGCTGCGGTATATCGGACGTGTCGCGCCGATTTCGGCGCCGTTCGGGCCATATTCCAGTTCCGATACGTAGCACTCGAAATCTTCGAACTTGCCCAAGCGCGGATCGTGTTCACCGTGGCGTGAATAGGTGATGCGGTTGGCAATTGCGGAAACGCCGATACCCTCGAAGAACGTCAGGCCCATCGGACGGGGAG
Organism: Rhizobium sp. SVR5-9E; assembly: GCF_056755095.1. Lineage (NCBI taxonomy): Bacteria > Pseudomonadati > Pseudomonadota > Alphaproteobacteria > Hyphomicrobiales > Rhizobiaceae > Rhizobium > Rhizobium sp. SVR5-9E. The sequence continues at coordinate 9,722 of NZ_JBNDHS010000109.1, forward strand.
GTGTCTTCGCGTCGCGATCCATGAACCAGAGTTCGGTTTCGATGTAACGGCTGGTGTGGTGATCCTTGAACTCCTTGGGGCCGATCAGCAGGTAGTCGCCGTTGGGAAGGAAAAGCACGCGCAGAAAGGAGTGGTGGGTGCCCAGATTGCCGGTGAGATTACGGATCTCACGCGTCTCGACATCAATCTCGTGGACGTCGCCATAGGCTTTGTCGACAAAGGCGATTCGCTTGCCGTCAGGCGACCAGTAGGGGCGTGCACCGTAATCGCAAAGCTTTTCGTGAAATGGCGGCGGGTTGTCCAGGACATGAGGACCTTCGTAAGGCTTGTTGTCCCATTTGTAGATAGGCATGTCGGTACCTTCCGTTCTGAGCGGATCACATCGTTCGGGAATTGGAGAGGCGGCCATGCCGCCTCTTTCGGTCTCTTTGGGGGAATTTACTTCAGGGTGATTGCCGCAAGTTCCAGCTGACCGCCGGTGGTGAAGTCCGGCTTGAAGCTGACGCGCTGTCCGATCCGCATGTAGCTCACCATGTGAAACAGCATGATATCGGGAACGATGTCCTGCTGGATCGTACGATTGGCCTGCTGGAAGAGCTGGCGGCGCTTGTCGCCGGTCGAGATACTTGCCTCGGTGAGTGTCTCGTCGAGCGTCGGATCGGAACTATTGGAGAGAGCGCCGGCCGACGTGTAATAGACCATCATCGTGAAGAACGCATCGCCTGCGGTATTGTCATGCAGTTCGTGGACCATGGTCGGGCCGCGATCGGTCGGGTAGGGTTTGCGGCGCATGGCGGAATGCTGAATCTTGTCCACCATCCGGATCTGCACGTTGAGCCCGATCTCCTGCCAGCTCTGGACGAGCGTCTGCAGCATCTCGTCGAGATTGGCCTGCATGAAGACGCTGCCATAAAGGTCAATCGGCGTATCGACCGGCACGCCGGCAGCCTTCGCTTCGGCCACCAGGGCCTTTGCCTTTTCCGGATCGTAGGGCCACGGTTTCAGGCTGTCGTCATAGCCATTGACGCTCGGCAGCATGTATTGGCTCGCCGGCTTTGCATCCGCCGCCATGATCGTGCCGAGGAAAGCGCTGCGATCGAAGGCCATATTAAGTGCCTTGCGCACGCGCACGTCGTTCAATGGCGGCTTGTCCATGAAGATGCGGATACGGCTCGTATCGGCGTTCAGATAGCCGACGTCCATACTGGGATCGACATCCTGCGGCGCGATCTGCAAGCCGAGATCGGCTTCGCCGACCTTCACCATGGACGCCCGGAGCGCCGGCTCTTCACGCCAGACATAGGTGGCCTTGTGGACTTGCGGCTTGTAGCCCCAGTAGCCATCAAAACGGGTCAGTACCAGCTTGGCTGCCGGATCCCAGCTCGTGAAAACATAGGGGCCGGTGCCGACGGGCGATTTCGTCACTTCGGTGGTGCTCGTGCTCGGTGCGGTCATGCCGATCTGGGAGAGTGTCGTCGGCATCAGCGGGACCGGCGTGCTCGCTTTGATCTCGACCGTGTAGGGATCGAGCGCCTTCGTCTGGATCGTCGTCTGGCCGAAGAGGCGGATCGTGTCACGGCATTGAAGCTGGGGGCTGAATTGACGGTTAAGTGCCGCGATCACCGCATCGGCGTTGAAATTCGTGCCGTCCTGGAATTTTACCTCCTGGCGCAGCTTGATCTGCCAGGTCTGCGGATCGGTCTGCTTCCATTCGGTGGCGAGGTTGGGCTTGATCTCGCTGGTCTGCGGATCCATGCGGGTCAAAGTCTCGACTACATTGCCCTTCAACACCTGGCCGATGTAGCCGGTGGAATTCATATGGCATGGTTCGACGACATCGACGGCCGACGACAGAACGATGGTTATGTCACCGGATTTGTCCTGGGCTTGGGAAGGGCTTGAAAGCGCCGCCACCAGTCCCAGGCCCAAGAATAGCCTGTTGATCTTCACGATATTCCTCCCTTGGTGATACGCGCGGGCACCTCCATGCCCTGAGCGTTCCGAATGATGGCCTTGCGACTTCACTCTGAAGGGAATGCTAAATATAAACATTATGATTGATAAGAAGTAAAAAATGCAGTTCATTCTATACAAAAAGTACGGGAATGGGCGTGGACAAGCTTCGTGAGATCGAAACCTTCGTTGCCGTCGTGGAGGCGAAGAGCTTTGCGGCAGCCGCCCGCAATCTTGCACTGACACCTGCGATCATCGGCCGCCGGATCAGCCAGATCGAGGCAAGGCTCGGCGGTCTCTTGCTGTCGCGTTCGACCCGAAAGCTCGAATTGACCCCGCAGGGTGAGGATTATCTCAAGCATTGCAAGGAGGTGCTGAGGAGGCTCGATACCGCTGAGCGGCTGGTCTCGGACGGACGCAAATACGCGACCGGCCACCTGATCGTCTCGGCGCCAGCCGCCTTCGGCCGCCGTCATGTCGCTCCTCATCTTCCCGGATTCATGGCGGAAAACCCGGATGTGCGCATTTCGCTCAATCTCAGTGAGCATGTGACAGATCTTGTACGCGACGGATATGAGATCGCCATCCGCCTCGGCCCCGTTATCGACACGAGCCTCGTGCAACTGCGGCTTGCTACGAGCCGCGCCGTTTTATGCGCCGCGCCAGCCTATCTCAACGAACATGGCGTCCCTCAGGTCCCGGGAGATCTCGCGCATCATAATTGCCTGGCGTTCAACGAATATGGGGGCCAGCCGCGCGGCTGGTTCTTCCTCGTCGACGGCCGCGTCGTGCCCTTCAAGCCATCGGGCCGGATGTCCTGCAATGACGGCGAGGTGCTGACGCAGTGGCTCTGCGATGGCCAGGGCATTGCCTGGCGTTCGCATTGGGAAGTCGCAGACGAGCTATCAACCGGAAGGCTGGTGAGCGTGCTCGATGAGCATATGCCGGCAAGTTACGATGTCACAGCCGTCTATCCCGTCCAGCCGCATCTTCCCGCAAAGGTCGGTCTTTTCATCGATTGGCTGCGAACGACCTATGCGCGGCCCGGCTATTGGGAAGCGCGATGAACCGTTACAGGGAAATGCGAGCCTTCGTTTCCGTCGTCAAGGAAGGGTCTCTGGCCGCTGCCGCCGTCAAGGAGGGGATCACTTCCTCAATGATCGGCCGTTATATCGACAGTCTCGAGCGCCGCCTGGGGATCCGGCTTCTTCACCGGACGACGCGCCACCTTTCGTTGACGGAACCCGGACAGCTCTTTCTCAAGCACTGCGAAGTGATCCTCACCAAAATCGAGGTCGGGGAGACGGAGATTTTCCCGGATATTGCCCAGGTCGGCGGCCGGTTCACTGTTCTCGTACCACCGCATTTCGGGCGCTATCACGTGACGCCGCACGCCAGGGCCTTCGTCGCGGCGCATCCGAAGGTGCAGCTCTCCTTCAACCTGTCGAACGACTATGTCGATCCGATCACCGCCGAATACGATCTCTGTATCCGGATCGGCAATGTGATCGATCCGCGCTTCATCACGACCAAACTGATGACCAACAAGCGCGTCGTCTGCGCCACGCCTAAGTACCTTGCGCACTTCGGTGTTCCGCGCACGCTGGAAGATCTTGGCCGGCATAATTGCCTTGGGGTCAACCTGAGGGCTGGTACCCACCGTGAATGGTTGTTCCAGGAGGGCGGCAAACCGATCTCCGTCACGGTCGAGGGAAGCGTCGACTGCAACGACGCCGACGCGCTGATCCGGTGGGCGCGCGAGGGTCTGGGGCTTGCCTGGCGCTCCACCTGGGAAGTGGGGGCGGAGATTTCTGCTGGTCGGCTGATCACCGTTCTCGACGATTACGCCCTGCCGAGCTTCGATATCACCGCAGTCTACCCGCGCGACCGGCCGGTCAAGGCAGCCCGGCTGTTCATCGATACCCTCAGGCAGGCCTATGCGCGTCCCGATTACTGGACCGCGATATAGTGCCCCGTCGGCTGGCCGCGCCTAGACCTCCAGCGTGACCCGGCGACCATCGAGCGTCAGAATAACCTCGGCCGCGAGCGGGGATGCCGCAAGCACGCGGCCGCCCTCCATGATCAGGGTGCCGTCGTGACCGGGAACGATGATATCGGCCATGTCGACGATGCGGCGGATGCTTTCGCGTCCCGCTTCCTGGTCGAAGGCGCCGAGCGGAATGCCGGTTTCGATCTCGCCCCGATGCTTGATCGCGTCCTGAGCAAGCACGATGCACTTGTCGTCGACGGTGATGACCAGCGAGACGTGACCGCCGGTATGACCCGGGGTGGAAATCATCCGGATGCCCGGCAGCACGTCGGGTTCACCGGAAACGAGCGTGAGCTGCGGGCTGCGCAGCAGGCCCTCCACCTGGTAGCGGGACAAGGCGGGATCGTCATCCATGTGTTCCCGGACATAGTCGACTTCGCTCTGATGAAGAACGATCTGCGCTTTCGGAAAATACTCAGAGTTGCCGATGTGATCAAAGTGGAGATGCGACAGAATGACGGTGCGGATGTCCTTCGGGTCAATGCCGCGCTCGGTAAGTTTCGTCATCAGCCCCGGCCGGTCGCCACTGCCGCCTGTATCGAAGAGCGCATATCCGCGGCGGGTTTTCAGCAGCACGATCGTGCTCCAGCCGAGGAAGCCGCGGGCGCTACGCGCGGGGAAGCCCGGCATCAGGATCTCATGAGATAGAGTCTCTGGCATGGAAGCACTTTCATCTGGTCGGAGACTGCGGATCGACAGGCGAGCAGGGACGCCACGATTCTGGAAGAAACGGGCAAATCCTCGGCATGCTACAGGCATGGCGCGCCGAACGCCATGGACTCGTCCGGCCACCGGATACGATATTGTCTCTTGACGACGCACGACCGACGCGGCGCCCTGTGGAGGGTATCGACCAATTCGACAAGCTATAAGCGCCGGGTCCTGCAACGCCGGCGGCTGAAGCCGACGGCATGCCAGCTGATCCAGGCGCCGTATCTATTCTGAAGGTTCTTTCGACACGTCCCTTTGGAAAGCAGTTGCACAACGGAAGTGATGATCATTTTGCGGACAGGTCACTTGCTCGATCGGCTCAAATGTTCGATTCTCATCAAGAGCTGTAATCGCACGCAACGCGGATCTTCTCCTCAGGATGTTTGTCCGATTGATGCGACCCGCATTCCAAAGCGACTACCAATTAAGACGTTAACCGGCGAGGCTCGGTAGTCCCGGCCGTCAGCTTTTCAAGCATCCGTTAAAAATCTAATGACTCCAGTAACCCTGGGGTCAGGCTTCGCATGAAAGGATGCCAGCGGAGGTGGCGATGTTCCGACTGGTTTCCTGTATCACTGAGCAGCACAACTGGCTGCTTCTGCTTGTCGCAGTCTCCGTTTGCGCCGCGGGCAATCTCGCGGGGATCTTCATGCTCTCTCGCGCGTGCCAGTCAAGGCGCACCGGAACCTCTGGCTCGGCATTGCTGGTATCGTGCTTGGAGGCACGATCTGGGCTACCCACTTCATTGCAATGCTGTCGTACAGCATTCCCGTATCCTACCGGGTCACCGAAACGGGATTATCCATAGTGGCGGCGGTCTCGGTCTCTTGTCTCGCCACTTTTTCATCCCTGTACATCACGGGCCGGCAGGGAGCCGTTGTGGGAGGAACGCTCCTGGGTCTGGCAATTGCCACGATGCATGCCATCGGGCTCAGCGCCATCAGCGCTTCTGTCTTCATAGAAGCCGATGCGACGACAGCCGTTGCGGCATGGGTGCTGGGCGGCGCGTTCGCGGTTGGCGCAATGCTGCTTCTTTCCCACCGGATCACCGGGGGCAGGCTCGTTCTCGCCGCCTTACTGATCGTCGCCGCGGTTTGCAGCCATCATATGGTCTCGATGAGTGGACTCAATGTCGTCCGATTATATCAGGACCCACCCGACGCCCTGACTTTCCTCGACCGAGTGGGCATCGCAGTCGGCGTTTGTACCGTGTCCAGCCTGTTGATTGCCACCGGCGTCGCGGCACTCTTCTTCGACCGGCACCTGACAGATGTCAAAGGGCTCGCAAACGCAACCTTCGAAGCCGTCGTGCTGACACGGGCCGGGAAGATCGTTCACGCTAACGAGCGGTTTGCAGACTTGACGGGGAGGCCGGTCGCAGACCTCAAATCCCGCCTTCTCGGTGATTTCCTGTTCGACCGACAAGGATCCCAAGGCCTCCTCAAGTCCCCAAATGGGCCGCTTCCAATCGAGATCGTCGAGGGCGTTATAGAATACCGAGGCCGCGAAACGTCTGTGTTCGGTTTGCGCGATATCAGTGAGCGCCTGGAGACCAACCGGCAGCTGCTCCATCTTGCCTCCCATGATCCGTTGACCGGCCTCCTGAACCGGCGCGCCTTCAGTCTCCGGGCCGATAAGGCCATCGCCGAAGCGGTAGAAAGTGGAGCTGGTTTGTCGCTGCTCACACTTGATCTCGATCGCTTCAAGTCGATCAACGACGTTCATGGCCACGCTGACGGCGATCTGGTCTTGCAGAAAGTCGCTGAGGTTCTGAATGCCTCTTTCGAAGAGCCGGCAATCATAGGACGGATCGGCGGGGACGAATTCTCGGTGCTGTTGCCCGGACGCCTGGCCCTTGCCGCGCAGGACTGTGCATTCAACTTTATGACAAACTTCAAGTCGGCTTTTAACACACACGACAAGGCAGGAGCATTGGGCGTAAGCGTTGGGGTAGCCATGTTCCCGGAGCACGGGGATGACCTGAAGCAACTGCAGAACAATGCCGACGCTGCCTTATATCGTGCAAAGTCCCAAGGAAAAGGGAGGATATGCTTATTCGACGGCTTCCTGGACCAGCAACTGCGGACGCAGCGGCGGTTGGAAGAAGAACTTCGAAGCGCGGCAAACGCCGGTGAACTCTTCCTGCTCTACCAGCCCATAGTTGAGACGGCCTCGGGGACCCCTAGAGGTTACGAGGCGCTTTTGCGATGGCGCCATCCCAGCTACGGTGTCCTCTCGCCAGCAGTGTTCATCGGAGCTGCTGAGGAGAGTGGCTCCATCGTGGAAATCGGGAGGTGGGTCCTGCAAGAGGCTTGCAGGGTGGCTGCTTCCTGGGACGACAGGCTGTTCATTGCTGTCAACATCTCAGCACGGCAGTTGCTTTCTGCCGAGTTGGTTGATCATGTGACGGACGCACTCGAGATGAGCCGGCTTTCTCCTGAAAGACTGGAGCTGGAGATCACAGAGACATCGCTGCTTGAGGATAGCGCCGACGTGGCGCGCTGCCTTGAGGCACTGCACGCGCTGGGTGTCAAACTCGTTATGGACGACTACGGCAGCGGTTACTCGTCGATGACCAACCTCAGACGCTATCCCTTCCACAAAGTGAAGATAGACCGTAGCTATGTAGCCGCTCTTGAAGAGGATCCGGTTGCCGAGGTTATCATCGACTGCGCAATGGCACTCGGGAAGAGCCTAGAACTGGCCGTCGTTATCGAAGGTATCGAGACTGAAAAACAGCGCGCGCGGATGGCCGTTAAGGCTCCGGACCAGTTGCAGGGTTTCCTCTTCGGGCGCCCGGATCCGGAGGGCGGAAGGCTCTCGGGCTCGCATGAGGCAAGCCGGGGCGAGCGAGGTGTGTCGCCAAAACCCGCGTTTACAATTCGTTAATCATGGTCTGCTAAGTTCATTGTCTCGACGCGGTTCTCCTCCCGTCGCTGTCGATCAGAAAAACTGGGGCCGCGAGACATTGTCTCCGGCCCTTTTTCATGCCGGGTCCGACGATGAGCAAGACGCAAGCTCCTGCCTGTCGACACTGCTCCCGTTTTGTCATTTCGTCGGAGAACGCTGGGCAACAATCCAAGGTGCCGATCTGCCCGAACTATCCGAACAGATTTACATTCACTACTTGGCCGGCCATTCGCTCCGCAATTGCCCCATCATGGCTTTGCCGCCTCAAAGCCTTTTGAACGCGGCGGCGGCGACATAGTCGATCGGCTTTCGCCGGTCAAGCACGCATAGAGCATTTGAAGGGCAGGGCGCGCAGGAATGGACGGAGACACCATGCAGATCGAAGTCGAGAAACCGAAGATCAACCCGGCGCATTTCATCGCCATCATAGGCGCCGCTCTTGTCGACGCGTTCATCATCGGCGGGGTATGGGTCAGTCTTAACCGCCACATCGCCGATATCCGAAGTGCTCAAGAGCGGACACAGAAGGTTTTCGACGACACCCAGCAGCAGGTGTCGCAAATTCCACCGCTTTCATTCCAGGTGACGAGAGCTCTTGAGGCGACGGCGGAAAACAAGAAGGG